>JAGAFH010000157.1 GCA_017612755.1 Clostridiales bacterium | reverse complement strand
GATGACGACGATGATGACGACGATGACGATACACCCGATCCTACAGAGCCGGCTCCTACTGAACCCACACCTGAGCCTACTGAGCCCGAACCCGAACCCCAGCCTTCGGAAGAGGAATCCGGCGGAGAAGGTTCTGAGGAGTAAGAACAGTTAATTATCGTAATATTGGAGAATCACATATGAAGACCGGATCAGAAACCCATGAGTTATTGCTGTCCGATACTTCTGTGCCGGACCTGTTCATAGTACAGTATATGCAGGATCTTTCAAAGGATGCCACAGCTCTTTATCTGTGGCTTCTTATGAACGGCAACAAGGCTTTCACCGAGAAGGATGCAAAGAGATTCGGCCTTATCCCCGAGTCTGATATCGGAAAGGCATTAGGGGAACTGGTCTCATCTTCCCTGATCCTTAGAAAAGAAGACGGGTCTTTCCTTTTCGAAGATCTTAAGAAGCGTGAAGTTGACTCCTATATAAAGGCTGCCCGGGAGGGAGATCTTTCTGACGGCACTGCCCTCAGTGCTGACGAGAAAGCCAGAAATGTTCTGGCGGGCAGTATCAACAAGACTTTCTACCAGGGTAATATGCCTTATCTCTTCTACCGTCTGGTGGACAAGTGTCTTTATGAGTATAAGTTTGATTCACCTGTGGTCTACAGCCTTTTTGAGGAGGGAAGGGACAAGAGGATCCACCTGTCCGTAACCGGTATGTATTCCCTTGCCCAGGCCTGGTATGATAAGGGTTATAATGATCCTGAACGCCTGAGCAGCTACCTTTCCAGGAAGAATGACGTGGAGGGCATGATCTCTCTTATGGGCAAGCTAACAAGGCGCAGGATGAACGGTATCGATATCGAGAGGATCGAGCACTGGGTAAACGATTACGGCAGTACGAAAGAACTGGTGGAATATGCCTTCAAGGTCAATGAATACCGGGGAAATATCACCATGAAGCATGTGGATGACAAGCTGAAGGAGTGGTATGCCGCCGATATAAGCGATATCGACAAGGCTATGGTCTACGAGAATGAGAGAAAGACCGAGAATCAGACAAAGATCCGCAAGAAACTGGCAAAGGACAACGTCTGGAAGACGGGAAGCGAAGCGGGAATAGAGGTTTCCAGGAAGGAAGACGACGCTAAAGCATCAAAGAAGGAAGATCCGGAAGATCGCGACGAGATCCTGGATATGTTCGGTAACGGCGATGAAAACGATTAGATCATTGATAGCAGACAGGATAATAAGTGATAAGGTGGTAAAAGATATAAGAAGAGAAAACATGATCTCTTATATCTACAGGAGCCACCCGTCCCTTGAGAAGATGGACGAGGAACTGGTCGATATCAGGAAACAGAAGCTCATGGCTGCCATGGAGCAGGACACTGATTCTGCAGCGCCTCTGGCAAAAAGGGAAGAAGAGCTTATATCCCAAAGAGACAGATATATCAGCGAAAAGGGGATCGATCCTCTGTTTGACGAGGTGAAGGAACTCTGTCCCAAGTGCCATGACACGGGATTTGTCACCACAAAGAGCGGCAATAAGGCTGTATGCGGAAACTGCATGAAGGAGGAGCTTTCCGAGTGTTATGCATCCTCCGGAATGGCAGATTATTCCTCCTATACCCTTAAGTCTTTTGACTTCGGGTACTTTAAAGGAGCGGACAGGAAGACTCCTTTCAACAGGATCAAGAAGATGTTTGAAGAAAAGGAAGGACTTCCCCTTATGGTATATTCCGCTCCTTCCCAGACAGGAAAGACGTATCTTTCCGTAGTCCTTACCAAATATGCCATCATCGAAGGTAACAGCGCTTATTTTTCCAAGGCCGAATGGTTTGAGGACCAGGAGCTTTCCGATGATGAAGCTGTGGCCGAATGCGATTTCCTGGTAATAGACGATTATTCTGCATCGATCACCAATAACAGAAAGATAGCATCCAATATCAATAAGGTACTGGAGACCAGAAGCGCAGGCTCAAAGCCTACACTGATCGTATCCACTGAGCCTCTGGAGACACTGGTGGCCGGCAGCGATTCAAGGATCGCAGGCAAGCTCTCAAAGGCGGGCAGGATATGAGGATCAGAAACGGCATAGACATTGTCGGGACTGACCGTATCCTCAGACATCTGGAAAAAGAAGACAGTTCTTTTATGACAAGATGTTTCACTGAAGGTGAGATCCAAAGGATAGATAAGAGTTCTTCTTCCATAAACAGAAGAGCTGAAAGTTATGCTGCATGTTTTGCTGCCAAGGAAGCGGCAGCAAAAGCCCTGGGGACGGGGATCTGCACAAAAGGGATCGGATTTACGGATATAGAGGTTATCAAGGATGAGCTGGGTGCACCTCAGTTAGTCTTCCACGGAGAGGCAGAAAAAAGAGCAAGGGAGATAGGAGCAGTAAGCGCAGCGGTAAGCCTGACCCACGACAGCGGGATGGCCGTTGCGATGTGCACCGTTCTGACGGATGAAGAAGTCGGGTAATAAAGATACAAAAGACAAAAAGCATCTCTTCGGCAATAAAAAAGATGAGATAATGCCGGAGTTCGCCCTCAAGGACAGAGGCGTCAGGAATATCGGTGACGCCGCCAGATTCCTTGAGGACCGGAATGACTATTCAAAGGATTTCGGCGAGCCTGAGGACCTGCAGGAAAAGTGGGGTCTGGGAGTAAAGGATATCGCCGCCGGCAACAGAAAGAGAAAGACGGTCATCAGGGCCTTTACTGCCCTGGCTGTTACGGTCGCTTTGATCGTGGCCGTCTTCTATGCACTTCCCAGGATCCTTCCGGGCTTTTTTAAAGGAACCAATATCGAGCTTTTCGTGGAAAAGGATGTTAACTACGATTACGACGACAGTTACCGGGTAGTAAAGGATACGGCAGTAAGTGTTATGTCTGACCCGGATCCCGCCTCTGATTATGTGACCCAGATCCTCTATAACGAACCGGTAAGATACGGAGGCGAGGAAGGTGATTATACCCTCATCACCACCATGGACGGGATAACAGGATATGTTAAGAGCGCTTCCCTGACGAAAGACACTTCGTCAGTAGAGCCTGACCTTCACGAATATAAGCTTATCGTATCCGATACTTCCAAGAATATAATGACCCATGCCAGCCAGGGTACTCTTATCACGAGAGTTGCCATGAATACCGTCCTGTATGCGGACGTAAAAAGAGACGGTGTTTACCAGGTGGCACTTCCCGGCGGGGATATGGGATGGATCGGATCGTCAGGCGTTATCGAGATCGGCCCCAGAGAAGAGATAGAAGAAGTATCCACCAGATATTTCGTCTCCTCGGCATTGAGTTTTGTCAATTCCTCCTATCTTCCCGGAGGCATTACCATGAACGGCATGTCCATAGAAGGGCTCGTATATGTCTGCTCCTCCGTTAACGGCATAAAAATGCCCAGAACGGCCGGAGAACAGATGGAGATGGGAGAAGAAGTAGAGCTTCAGTATGATGTGGTCACAGGAGATCTGATGATAGATTCCATCATCCCGGGAGATATACTGTTCCTTAGAAGTCCTTACAGTGACTCTTATACGGAT
>JAGAFH010000156.1 GCA_017612755.1 Clostridiales bacterium | reverse complement strand
TGTCGTAACTTAAGTGGATAAGGTTTGCGCCCGGAATGGGGAGATCCTTTGTCCTGTCTTCCGATCTTTTTGTTATTTCCAGAAGCTTTCCCCTGGCAAACCTGGCTTTTTCTTCTGTTATCTCCGCGATGCATTCCTCTCCGGGAAGGGCTCCGGGGATAAAGATCTTTTTGCCTGTTGAAAGAGCCCCGATGCCTTCGCCGTCGGTGCCCAGAGCCGTTATGGAAACCGTTACCACATTCTTCATACAAGGATTTTAACATTTTCGGGGTGTTTAATGGTAAAATATGTTGTTAATTAAGAAGAAAGGGAATAGAAATGTCAGATTCAAGAGGCAGACAGATGAGAAACTCGGCCCCTGTAGCGCCTGAAGACAGCGCACTTGCCGACGATCTCAGATCTAATCTCAAAGGAAAGCCCACAAGGTCCGGATTTAACCGCAGCTGGTTTTCGGAGATGATCAGCTTTTTTGCCGATATCCTTAAGATCGTAGTAGTCCTTGTTCTGTGCGCGTGTTTTGCCCTGGGCGGATTCGGCTCGGGAATGCTCCTGGGATACGTTTCTACGACGAAGCCCCTTTCTATTTCAGACCTTACCCAGACAGAAGAGGCCCAGACGTCCTTTGTCTATGACTCGGAGGGTAATGTTATCGCCAAGCTCACCGGTAACGAGAACGTGGACAGGATCTACGTCCCTATCGGAGATATAAAGGATACATATATAGATGAGGCTATAATAAGCATCGAGGACGAGAGGTTTTACGACCATTCCGGTATCGATATCAGAAGGATCGGAAGCGCAGTCCTCTCAGCTCTTCTAAATGGAGGTACAGCTACATACGGCGGATCTACCATTACCCAGCAGACGGTTAAGCTCATCTCCGGACAGGACCAGCATTCCACATCCCGTAAAGTACAGGAGTGGTTCTCGGCCATGAGCCTTGAGCAGGATCTTTCCAAGGATGAGATCATGGAGCTTTACATCAACCTTGCTCCCATGGGAAACAACTATGTGGGAGTACAGTCTGCGGCCCAAAACTATTTCGGTAAGGATGCTGCCGACCTGAACCTGGCTGAGTGCGCTCTTCTGGCAGGTCTTCCCAAGAGCCCCTCTTACTATAATCCCTTAAGAGAATCAGGAAGAAGAAATGCCCTTCGAAGGATGCGTATCGTTCTTTCCAAGATGTATGAACTTGGCCATATCACCGAAGAAGAGTATCAGGAAGCCCTCAATACCGAGATCGTATTCAAGACCCAGGAGACGACGTCTTCCAATGATATAAATTCCTATTTTGCCGAGTATGCTATCCAGGAGGTCATCAATGATCTTACTGAGGCAAGGAATATTTCATCTTCTCTTGCAACGACTATCGTTTACAACAGGGGATACCATATCTACACAACGTTGGAGCCGGATGTCCAGTCGGTAGTGGACGAGGCCTTTATGAACAGGGATCTGTTCCAGACCGATCCGACGCTCCTGTTTGACCTGCCGGAGAAGCCGCAGGCGGGCATGGTGGTGATAAACGTCCAGACGGGAGCCATAGCCGCCATGCAGGGAGGGTACGGGCAGAAGACCGTCAACCTGGGATTGAACAGGGCGGTGTCTGCATACCGGTCGCCGGGTTCGTCCATAAAACCGATACTGGATTATGCCCCGGCCCTGGAACTTCAGCTGATAACCCCTGCGACCGTATTTAACGATCAGGAGAGCCACTTCGATCCAAACAATCCGGATATGGCCTGGCCTCTGAATGCCGACAGATCCTATGCGGGCCCCATGACCATCAGAAGAGCTATCACTCTTTCCAAGAATACGATCGCCGTGGCAGTCTGGTATGAAGTCAGCGGAGATACGGCTTTATGGTTCCTTTCAAGGGAAGGTATCGACAGACTGGATGAAGGATCTTATCCTGCCCAGGCTATCGGAGCCTTCACAAAGGGTATGACTCCTCTTGAGATGTGCGGAGCTTATAATACCCTGGCTTCAGGCGGTACATACACGGAACCTTATGCTTATACATCCGTCGTGGATAATGCGGGCAACGTGGTCCTTCAGTGTAATCCCGAGACCCACAGGGTCTATTCCCAGGAGACTGCATTCCTTATCAGTGACATGCTGGAGGATGTTATCACCGAAGGTACTGCAGCAGGAAATGCTTCTATTATCACCAATGACGACGGCGAATATATCGCCACGGCAGGAAAGACCGGAACTACCGATGACAACCTGGATAAGTGGTTCTGCGGATATACGCCTTATTACTGCGCGGCAGTATGGTACGGATATGACAACAGACTGAGGCAGACGGTCATTCCTTCGGGAGACAGAAGTAATGCCATCAGGATCTGGTACTATGTTATGAGCAGGATCCACGGTGACTGTGAGAGCATGGCCTTTGAAATGCCGGATGACATCATCCAGGTTGAGGTATGTTCTTCAGGTTATTATGCTACCGAGTACTGCCGTGAAGAGGGAACTACCATGACCGATTACTTCATCGAAGGATCCTACCTCACCCCCACCAGCGACAATCCCTGTCCTATCCACGAGGAGAGCGATGACGATGATGATGAGGACGAGGATGACTAATGTCATTTTTTGATAAGAAAAAGTTTTGTTTTTTTATCATCTTTTTTAGAATTATTCCAAATTAGACTTGTAAACTGATTTTCATTTTGTTATATTATAGTTCCAATGAAGCGATATTAATTATAGAAAGGAAATAAATACTATGAAAGATTTTGAACAGTGGGGATCATTTCAGGGACGCTTGTGGAAAGAAGAGGTAAATGTTCGCGATTTCATCCAGAACAACTACACAGAGTACACAGGTGACGAATCATTCCTTGAAGGCACAACAGAAGCAACAGACAAGCTCTGGGGAAGACTCCAGGAGCTCTTCAAGGAGGCAAGAGCCAAGGGCGGCGTTCTTGATATGGATACGGAGATCGTATCTACTATCACTTCCCATGCTCCCGGTTACCTCTGCGAGGAGGACAAGACACTTGAGAAGATCGTAGGTCTTCAGACAGACAAGCCTCTTAAGAGAGCTTTCATGCCCTTCGGCGGTATCAGAATGGCTGAGCAGTCCTGCGAGACTTACGGTTATACACCTTCCCCTGAACTTCACAAAATCTTTACTGAATATCATACGACACACTCTGACGCAGTTTTCTCTGTTTACACACCTGAGATCAAGGCTGCA
>JAGAFH010000155.1 GCA_017612755.1 Clostridiales bacterium | reverse complement strand
TGTTTCGAGATAGTTTCCGGAAGGGATGTCATAAGACCTAATGTAGCAGGTCTTATGGGTGCTTTCGGTGCGGCCCTTATCGCCAAGAACAAGTATGAGGAAGCGGAGGGTGAAGTTACTACGACCCTTCTTCCTGCTAAGGAACTGGATGGATTTGAGATGGAGAGCGAGAACACCCAGTGCCCCTACTGCGGTAACCACTGCCGTCTTACTATCGCCACTTTCTCCAACGGTAAGAGATTTGTTTCCGGAAACAGATGTGAGAAGGGAGAGACTGTAGGTCTTGAGACCGAAGCGGTCAAGTCCCCACTTCCCAACATGTTCAAGTATAAGTACGAGAGGACCTTCAAGTATAAGCCTCTTGCTGAGGCTGATGCCAAAAGAGGTACCATCGGTATCCCCAGAGCCCTTAATATGTACGAGAACTATCCTTTCTGGTTTACTGTTCTTACTGACCTGGGATTCAGGGTGCTCATCTCTGCCAGATCTACCCACGCGCTTTTCGAGAAGGGTATGGAGACTATCCCTTCAGAGAGCGTATGTTATCCTGCAAAACTTACCCACGGACATATTGAAAACCTCATCTCAAGAGGCATCACCACTATCTTCTATCCCGATGTTCCTTACGAGAATAAGGAGAACAACGATTCAGGAAACCACTATAACTGTCCTATCGTATGTTCCTATCCTGAGGTCATCAGAAATAACGTGGAAAATATCAGGGAGAAGGACATTAAGTTCTTAAATCCCTTCGTGCCCCTGGACGATCTTGATACTGTCGCTAAGACACTGGCCGAGACTTTCTCTTATCTTGGCGTGACGTTGGAAGAGACCAAGGCAGCTGTTGCCAAGGGTGCCGAGGAATATGGCAACTTCAAGGATGATATCAGGGCTAAGGGCGCTGAGATGATAAAAGAGATGGAGGAGAAGGGTATCAAAGGTATCGTTCTTTCAGGCCGTCCCTATCATGTGGATCCCGAGATCCATCACGGTATCCCGGAGATGATCAACCAGCTGGGTCTTGGTGTCCTTACAGAAGATTCAGTAGCTGTTCCCGGAAGGCTTAAAAGGCCAATCAGGGTAGTTGACCAGTGGATGTACCACACCAGGCTTTATGAGGCAGCTGCTTATGTTATCACCAAGCCTAACCTGGAACTTGTCCAGCTCACATCCTTCGGATGCGGTCTTGATGCAGTCACATCAGACCAGGTCCAGGAGATACTTGAGTCTTCAGGAAAGCTCTATACGCTTCTTAAGATCGATGAGGTAAGTAATCTCGGTGCCGCCAGGATCCGTATGAGGTCTCTTGTGGTAGCTATGGAAGAGCGTGAGCAGATGAAGCTCAAAGGCGAGGTGAAGGAAGTGGCTCCCGATCCTGATGCTTATACCCTTAAGCGTGTTGAGTTCACAAAGGAAGACAAGAAGAACCACACCATAATCGCTCCCCAGATGGCTCCTATCCAGTTTGATTTCGTTGAGAGCGTATTCAGGGCTAACGGATACAGGATGAAGCTTCTTAAGCAGGCTACCAGGGAAGATATCGAGTGCGGACTTAAGTTCGTCAACAATGATGCATGTTTCCCTTCTATCGTTGTAGTCGGACAGATGATGAATGCCATCATCAGAGGCGAGGTGGATCCTGATAATGTGACACTGGCAATTACCCAGACAGGCGGCGGATGCCGTGCCACCAACTATGTAGCTTTCTTAAGAAAGGCTCTTAAGGAGGCCGGATATCCCAATATCCCGGTTATCGCCATCTCTGCCCAGCAGTTTGAGAAAAACGAGGGACTTACTTATAATCCCATGTTTATCCTGGGTGCCATAAGGGCTTTGTGCGCCGGTGATATGGTCAGCACCCTTCTTCTGAGGGTAAGGCCTTACGAACTGGTGGAAGGCTCTGCAAATGCCCTCTATATGTACGTAAACAAGATCGGAAGAAAGATGTTCAACAAGAACGGGGACTTCGACGATCTTACAGAGACCTATGATAAGATCATGCCCGGTAACTACTATGACAGGACTCCCGAGCAGAAGAAAAAGATCCGTGATGTCCTTGCGGATATCGGCGTAGATCTTGAGGATATCCCCACTATCAGGAACTATAAGAAGTTCGTCGACTTTGTTGTTGATAAGTTTGACAAGCTTCCCCTTCGTGATATCCCCAGAAAGCCCAGGGTCGGCGTCGTAGGAGAGATCCTTGTAAAGTTCCATCCTGATGCCAATAATAACGCCATAAACGTTATTGAGCAGGAGGGTTGCGAGGCAGTCCTTCCCGGAGTCCTGGATTTCTTCCTTTACTGTGCATATAACCCTATCTGGGCTTCACAGAATCTCGGAAGATCAAAGAAGACAGCTTTTATCAACAGGCAGGCCATTAATGCCCTGGAGGCTTTCAGAAAGCCCATAAACGAAGCATTTAAGCGGACCGGCGGAAAGTTCATGCTCTCTGAGAGGATCGAGGAACTGGCCCAGAAGTCATCTTCCGTCCTTTCCTGCGGAAACTTCTGCGGTGAGGGATGGTTCCTTACGGCTGAGATGATAGAGCTTATCCAGGACGGCGTACCCAACATAATCTGCGCCCAGCCCTTTGCATGTCTTCCCAACCACGTAACCGGTAAGGGTATGATCAAGGAACTTCGAAGACAGTATCCTATGTCCAACATCATTCCCATCGACTACGATCCCGGCGCATCGGAAGCAAACCAGCTCAACAGGATCAAGCTCATGATATCCACAGCCCATGCGGTCCATCAGAGCCATCACGAAAAGAAAGAAAAATAAGATGAACAAAAAGATCTTACTCGTCGACGGAAATTCCATAATGAACAGGGCATTTTATGCCGTTTACGGCCGTGCCCCCATGACAGCTCCCGACGGAACTCCCACCGGAGCCTTAAACGGATTCTTCAATAC
This sequence comes from Clostridiales bacterium, assembly GCA_017612755.1. Taxonomy (GTDB): domain Bacteria; phylum Bacillota; class Clostridia; order Saccharofermentanales; family Saccharofermentanaceae; genus Saccharofermentans. The sequence goes on along the minus strand of JAGAFH010000155.1, from coordinate 4,344 downwards.
GCTCTTAAGCGTAAAGGACGAGTATGCGCCTACGGATATCTGTGTCCTTTTCGACCTGAAGGCACCTACTTTCAGACATAAGATGTCTTCCGACTACAAGGCCCAGAGGAAGGGGATGCCCCCGGAGCTTTCACAGCAGATGCCTATAGTAAAAGAGCTTCTGGATCTTATGGGTATCTCCAGGATGGAGATGGAAGGCTACGAGGCCGATGATCTTATAGGTACTCTTTCAAGACTGGGAGAAGAGGCGGGGGATGAAGTCTTTATCCTTTCCGGAGATCACGACGATTACCAGCTCCTTTCAGACTCCGTAAAGGTCATCATGCCCCAGAGCGGCAAGGGCAAGCCGCCGAGAGTTCTGATCACTAGGGAGTCCTTTAAGGAAACTTACGGCGTGGAGCCTGATGTTTTCGTTTACGTAAAGGCTCTTATGGGCGACACTTCCGATAACATCAAAGGTGTTGAGAAGGTAGGAGAGAAGACGGCCTTTAAGCTTATAGCCGAGTATAAGGATCTGGAGGGTGTCCTGGCAAATACCGATAAGATGACACCTGCCCTTGCTAAGAATATCTCTTCTTCAAGGGAACTTCTGGATCTTAACATAAAGCTCTGTACCATTGACAGAAACGTTCCCGTGCCTTACGGGATAGATGACATCGCTTATAGTGATATCAAAGACAGACAGGGACTTTACGATGCCCTTTATAAGCTTTCCTTAAGACAGCTTACAAAGAAGCTGGGCCTTGATGACATGAAGGCCACCGTAACTGCTCCGGATGCGGAAGATGAAGATCCTGAAGTAAAGGAACTGGCCGGACTTTTCGACAGCCTTAACAGGAATATCTATATCGCCGAACACGAAGACCTTATCCTCAAAGACGGGGATATGGCAGGTGTGGACTTCGTATCCGGTAAAGCACTTCTTGCCCTGTATAAAGACAATAAAGTCTACATAAAAGATCCTGACGATCTATACGACATATTTAAAGGCCACAAGGATATAAAGCTCGTATCTTTCGATTACAAGAACAGGTCCAAGGAGATGACAAGGGCCCTCCCCGATATCGACTATGTATTTGATACGGCTATAGCCGGTTATGTCTTTAACCTTATCGACGGAAGCAGGCCCGATATCTCCAGACTTTACGAGAGTCTTTTCTTAAGACCTTATCCTCTTGAGGATGAAGATCTGGCTCCTAAGCAGCTGGATCTTACTGCCCAGCTCTTCGGAGAGCCGGAGGAATCAGTAAGTCTTTCTGCTGCCAGAAGAGTGGTATTAAATCTCTTTATCGCAAAACGTCTGGACAGCCTGATCACACAGAAGAAGAAAGAGAAGCTTCTCTATGAGATCGAGTTTCCCCTTGTAGTGACCCTTGATGCCATAGAGAGAAACGGAATGTACGTTTCAAAGGATATGCTGTCAGAACTTCACAGGGAGTTTTCAGACAGGCTCAGGGATACGGAAAATGAGATATATGATCTTACCGGAGTTAAGTTTAATATCGCATCTCCCAAGCAGCTGGCGGAAGTATTATTCGATGCCAACAAGCTGGCCCTGCCTCACGGCAAGAAGGGAAAGACGGGAGTATATTCCACATCTATCGATGAACTTAACAGGCTCCGGGAATATCACCCTTCCATCGCTAAGATCATCGAATACAGAGGCCTTTCAAAGCTCGATTCCACCTATGCGGTAGGTCTACAGGATAAGATAGAGGAAGACGGAAGGATCAGGACCACCTTTACCCAGGCTATGACCAATACGGGAAGGCTTTCTTCCACTGAGCCCAATCTTCAGAATATCCCTGTCAGATCTTCCGACGGAGGAAGGATCAGGGAGTGCTTTATCGCTCCTGAAGGAAAGGTCTTAGTCGATGCAGACTATTCCCAGATCGAGCTCCGTCTCCTGGCTGCCATGAGCAGGGATGAGGTGATGACAGAGGCCTTCATTAACGGTGACGATATTCACACCAGGACAGCCATGAAGGTCTTCGGTGTCGAAAGGGAAGATGTAACGCCCAAGATGAGATCCATGGCTAAGACAGTCAATTTCAGTATCATCTATGGTATTTCCGATTACGGCCTTTCAAACGATCTGGGGATCTCCTTCAGGGAGGCCGGAAAGCTCATTGAGGATTACGGAAAGCAGTTCCCGGGCATAACGGGATTTTTGGACAGCCTCAAGATAACAGGCGAGAAGCTGGGATATGTTGAGACTATGTTCGGCAGAAGAAGAGAGCTCACGGAGCTTAAAAGCCAGAACAGGAACGTTAAGAACTTCGGATACAGAGTGGCTATGAACACGCCGATCCAGGGAACAGCTGCCGATATTATCAAGATTGCCATGAACATGGTATATCTTGCTCTCAAGGAAGAACTCCCCGGAGCAAAGCTCATCATGCAGGTCCACGATGAACTTATCGTTGAATGTGATGAATGTGATGCCCAAAAGGCGGCTGATCTTCTTAAGCGGGAGATGGAATCTGCAGTGAAGCTCAATGTCCCTCTCGTAGCAGATGTCCATATAGGCAAAAACTGGCTGGAGGCGAAATAAGATGTTCGTTTTAGGTATAACGGGTGCAATAGGAACAGGTAAGAGTACCGTGAGCGGTATCCTGGCTGAGAAAGGACTTCGGGTCCTTGATGCTGATGAGATATCCAGGATGGTGACGGGAGAAGACGGAAGAGCTATCCCCGAGATCGCTGAGGTGTTCGGAAAAAGAGCTCTGAGCAGTGACGGTTCTCTCAACAGAAAATATGTATCATCCATCGTATTTACCGACAATAAGCTTCTCGATATCCTGTCTTCCATCATCCATAAATATGTCTTTGAATATATGGACGAAGAGCTTCAGAAGGAGAGGGAGAAGAAGACAAAATGCGTTGTCCTTGATGTTCCTATCCCTGTAACGAAAGGCTTTGTTGATCACTGTAACCAGATCTGGGCCGTAACCTGTGATGACAGCATAAGGCTTGAGAGACTGGTCAGAAGAGGTCTTGAGAGGGAAGATGCCAAAAGGCGTATGGCTGTCCAGATGACCAATGACGAATATGCTGCTCTGGCAGACATTGAGATAGATAATTCCGGAAGTCCGGAAGAGCTTAATGAGAAGGTTGAAAAGCTCATCAAAGAACAGCTTCACGAAAGAGGTATCCGTATATGAGTGCAGGCCTGATAACAGCTTTGATCTGTGCAGGATTAAGCCTGGCTTTCCTGGTGTATCTTATCTCAGGAGCTCCTTTTCCGGTCAAGCCGGATCTTAAGAAATATATAATCGCCACAATTGCAGTCCATCTTTCAGGTACTGTCCTTGTTGCCGTTCTGTTCCTGGCGGTCATCGATCTTCCGATGATTTTCGCAGTAATATCCGAGTCCATGATGCTCTTCATTTTCATCATGTCCATGGTGACCATCATATATCTCGGAAATAAGATGAAAGAGATCAGTGATGAATACTCCAAAAAACAGGAAAATAAAGACAAAGAATCTGCTTAAGATCATACTGGTCCTCTTCATCATCGCAGTCATCGTTGCAGCAGCTACGAATCTGGCGGTGATCCTTTCGACTAAAGGAAAGATCTTCGACGATCCTGATGAAGTAACTTTGGAAGATGCAGACTGCATCATCGTCTTAGGCTGCGGCGTCTATAACGATCTGACACCTACACCTCTTCTTGAGGACAGGCTCGATATCGCCATCGATCTTTATTTTGCAGGTAAGGCCCCCAAGATATTGATGAGCGGTGATCATGGTAAGACCAACTATAACGAAGTGGCAGCCATGAGAAACTATGCTATTGAAAGAGGCGTGCCTTCCGAGGATATCTTCATGGACCACGCAGGTTTCTCCACATACGAGACAATGTACCGGGCTAAGGAGATCTTCGGCGTAGACAGCGCCATCGTCGTGACCCAGAGATACCATCTGTTCAGATCCCTTTATAATGCTGATGCCATGGGGATCGAAGTCCAGGGCGTTTGGGCCAGGGGCCACGGCTTTTCCACGGCTAACAGGGTCAACTGGAACTTAAGGGAGATCTTAGCAAGGACGAAGGATTTCTTCTTCTGCATATTTAAGCCGGAGCCCACATTCCTTGGAGATACCATCGATATCTCCGGCAGCGGGGAGGTCACCCTGGACTGATCACGGATGTAGATACATTATGAAGTTTGTACCTGTAAACATGATCGAAAACCGGTTTACAGGTACAGTAACAGGTAAAAACAGCCGTTTGTACCTGTAAACCTCATCGAATCCCGGTTTTCAGGTACAGTAACGGGTACAAAAAAACTCCGCAGGATCACTGCGGAGTTTTGTATTTGGATTAAGCAGTAATCAGACG
>JAGAFH010000154.1 GCA_017612755.1 Clostridiales bacterium | reverse complement strand
TGCCAGTTTAAGCTTTATCCTGATGGCCGTTCCCTGGCCTTCGCGGCTTCTTATATCAAGCCTCGTTCCGTGTATCTCCGCGATCTTCTGGCAGAGAGCCAGACCCAGGCCTGCGCCGTGCTGCTTACGGGAGCGGGCCTTATCTACCATGTAGAAGGCCTCGGTTACGCGGCGGAGCTCTTTTTCGGGAATACCGCGGCCGTGGTCCACGATGGCGATCATGTACTCGTCGCCTTTTGCCTGGGACAGGACTGCTACCGTGTCAGATCCGGACTTCATGGCATTGTCGATAAGGTTAAGGATCAATGTCTTAAAGAGGTCGAATTCTATCTTTACGTACCCGGGCTCAAAGTCGAAGAACATGCGGACGCCCCTCTTTTCCGCTGCGGGCTTGATGGTCTCCTTAATGTCCTGAAGGAAGTCCTTCATCTCGATCTCCTCAAGAAGGAAGTCGTCATTTTTGAGGGTGATGAGTTCAAGGAGCTTGAAGGACAGGGCCTCCAGGCGCATTCCTTCGTTTACGATAAATTCCGCCGCGGCTTTCGCCTCGTGTTCCGGCAGATCTTTCTGGTATAAGGTGTCGGCATAGCCGATGATACTCGTCATGGGGGTCTTGAGCTCGTGGGCAAAGGCGGCTGTAAAGTCTTCACGCTGCTTGACTGCCAGCTCCAGGTCACGGATCTTGTTTTCGATAGTATCCGCCATGTTGTTATACACCCCGGCCAGTTCGCCGATCTCATCGCTTCCCATGGTCTGTACCCTGCCGGAATAGTCTCCCGAGCAGAAGGCTTCACCTACCCTGGTCAGCTCCTTGATGGGCTTGGTGATGATGATGCTGAAAAAGGTGGTGAAGATGATACCGGCGGATATGACTATGATGAAGATCCACATGCACCTGGTCTGCATGTTGTCTGCGTCGTCGTAGACCGAAGTGATGTCAGAGAAGGTCAGAAGTTTCAGGTTGTAGTTGCCGCTGGTAAAAGAGCTGGACATTACCAGGATCTTTTTGCCGTCATCCGTCTTTTCGGTGATGTACTTGATCTCCTCATCATCGGGCTTGATGTTTGGCACGTCCATGTCCAGGTTCTCGTAGTAGACAAACTTGCTGTTGTTGCTCTGGAGGGCCAGCTCCACCTTCATGGACTCGGAGGTCTGCTGGGCGATGTCGGAGACTACGTTGGCGCCTACCGTCCCCTGCTGGGAAGCTGAAAGGAGATCCGACTGGATCGCATACTTGATAAGCTGATGCTGCTTGAGGGAGTTCTCTATCCTGTTCTCCAGGGCAGTATTGAGGCTTAAGGCCACAACTGTATACTCCGTGACAGCCAGCGCCACGGTAAGGAGCAGCAGCATAGAGATATACAGCTTGTCAAAAAACTTCATCTTCAGTTACTCGGCACGTGTAAGCGGTAACCAATACGGAAGACAGTCTGGATCTGGTCATCCCAGCCCAGCTTCTTTCTTACCCTCTGTATATGGTTATCCAAAGTCCTGGTCTGTCCGAGATACTCCTCTTTCCAGACTGACTCATATAAATACTCTCTTGTGAGAGCGATATTCTTGTTCCTTATGAGCACTTCCAGAAGATCGAACTCCTTGACCGTAAGGAAGATCTCCTGTCCGTTCTGATCAAATACTCTTCTGCTTCCGGTATCGATGCGGACGCCTCCGATAACTAAGGCATCGTCATCCCTGGAAGTCCTTCTTAAGACCGACTCGACCCTTGCCACCAGCTCGCCGATCTGGAAAGGCTTGGAGATATAATCATCTGCGCCCATGCGAAGACCCCTGATCCTGTCATTGACCTGGTTCATGGCCGATATGATGATGACCGGTGTAGAGGATGTGGCCCTGATCTGCTCCAGCAGGTCATAGCCTGAGACCTTGGGAAGCATCAGGTCCAGGAGCACCAGATCAAAGCTTCCGTACTCTATGGCATTTGCGCCCTCTTCTCCGTCTGTGGCAACTACGCAGTCGTAGCCCTCGCCGGTGAGGGTCATATAGATAAGATTGGATATTCCGCTGTCGTCTTCAACTGTAAGTATCTTCTTCATATTTTGTATTATAAATTATAAATTCCCGTTTGTGTTTACTTGGGGCAAAAAATGACAACTTTGACACAACTTCCCGCCAAAAAGTCCCAAAAGCCCTTAAAAGTCCCATTATTTTTCCAAAACCGGCCGGATCGCTGGATTCCCGGAAAAAGCCTTCTTATAATCCTGATATGGACGACTACAGATCTATCTTACAGAACCGGATAAAACTCCTGGATAATGCAGTCTCCCTTCTTCAGGAGAGGCTGTCTTCCCCTGCCCCCGACGGCCGCATCCGCATCAGCATTCACCGCGGCAAACCCGAATACTATCTGATAAACAAAGACACCCCAAAAAACGGCATCTACTTGAGATCTGAAGATACGTCTGCGGCCCGGCTGATAATCCAGAGACAATATGACGAAAAGGCCCTCAAGGCCGCCCTCAGAGAAAGAGAATATCTCAGGAGGCTGTTGTCTTCTTCGAGCATAGAATCCGTCTACGATACTTTCTCTCCTGACAGGCAGGATATCATCACCCCCATCAGAAAGACAGACGAACAGTACATAAAGTGGTGGTACTCCCAGGGAACAGAGACAAAGGGCGTAGATCCGGGGGCACCCCAGATCTTCAGCAACAGAGGCGAACACGTCAGATCCAAGTCAGAGAAGATCATCGCCGACAAACTGAACGAGCTGGGGATCCCCTACAAATACGAGCACCCTCTCCTGCTGAACGGCACAAAGATCCATCCGGACTTCACCGCCCTCAACGTCAGGCTCAGAAAAGAAATCTATATAGAGCACCTGGGCAAGATGGATGATATGGCCTACGTCAACAGCGCTGTCTACCGTCTTGAGCAATATGAGAAGTCCGGCATCTATCCCGGTGACAGGCTGATCCTCCTTCACGAGACCGCCTACAGGCCTCTCGACACCCGGGTTGCCGAGAAGATCCTAAGGAAATTTCTGCTCTGACCGACTAAATCGGCAAAAACGCCATTTTAGTCGGACAGATTTACGCTTATTTTCCGTTTTTCCCTTCTTCTTGTCCGACTAAAACGCTAAAAACGCCAAAATAGTCGGACGAAAAGAGCGCTTCCCGAGGCTTTGAAGCTTGAAATCAAGCAAAAACGGCCTGTTTTTCCGGAAATCTGTCCGACTATTTTGAAGAAATCCGTGTTTTAGTCGGACAAGGGTATTTCCGGGCCGGACTTATTTTGACAGGAAATTTGTTATGCCGCTTGCCAGGTCGTCGGCAGTTACTTCATAGTGGGGAACGCTCGTTACCGACGAGGGCAGCTCATGCCCCATCCTTTCAGTCCTGTAGACTTCATTTGTCTCGGCGTTGACGAAATAAAGGTATACCATCTCGGATGTACCGGTTCCGCCGCCCCCGCCACCGGTAGTATTGGAATAGCTGGCTGAAGTGATCTCATATCTGCACAATACGATCACGTCCAGATCGTCAATATCTTTTTTGACAGGCTTAGCATCCATCCAGTTTCCGATAGCGAACCACTGGGCGTCTGACCAGGCGACAGCAGAAGGGTAGTCTCCGCCTTCCTCATATCCCGGGATCCTGACAGCGACCCAGGTCTCCGTGGAGGAGGGTTCATCTCCGACCACATCCAGGGAGATATCAGAGACCAGATCTTCCACATCGAGAAGCTTATCCATATCCTTCGACTGGGCTTCTTTAAGGCCCACAGGCTTGTAGCTGTTCTTGACGGTGCCGAAAGAAGCCAGAATGGTTATCAGGGAAATGGCCAGAAAAACAGCCGGAATGATGAAGAGAGCTTTCTTAACGGGGATGCCGTTCTTGATCCTCTTCTTATACACGCCAAACGTAAGCCGCAAACCGATAAGGATGAACACTATACCGACAACAGCCACGATAATGGACCTGGCAGGCTCAATATATGACCTATTTGCATAGATAAAATGGGGAAGCATCATGATGATCATCATGATACCGCCGGTAAGGAGCCAGCCGCCGAAGAAAAACTTGAGTACAGGTTGCTTTACAGGTTTTGAATCGTTCATATGATGCCCTCCCTTCTGTACCGCGATTATACAATAAAAAAAGACCGCATCCCATAAGGAATGCGGTCCGGAAAAGCTTAGATAAACTATCAGCCCAGGTAGGTGAGGAACTGGGATGCCAGTACGATGAGTACCAGGGCGATGGGATATGTTGCCGCATAAGCGGAAGCAACATTTGATGTTCCTGTGGACTGGATAAGGGCGCCGAGAGCAGGTGTACTTGTCATACCGCCTGTGATGGAACCCAGGTTGTTGAGAAGGCTGAGCTTGAGCCAGTACTTCGCAACAAAGAATCCGATGATAAGAGGAACGATGGTGATGAGAGCTCCCCAGAGGAAGATCAGGCCGCCATAGACCTTGAGAGTATCTACGAACTCGGCACCGCCTTCGATACCTGCACCGATCAGGAAGAGAACAAGTCCGAACTCCTGGAAGATGGAAAGGAGTGACTCCTTGACCTGAAGGCTGAGCTTGCCGATCTTACCGAAGTGACCGAAGATAAGAGCCATGATCAGGGGGCCGCCTGTAGCGCCGAGGCTGAAGGAAGATCCGCCGGGAAGAGGGATAACGATACTTCCGAGAAGAAGTCCTATCATAAGTGTAAGAGCGAAAGCTCCGAGGCCGAACTTGTCCATCTCGAAAAGCTTGGAAGAAGCCTTGGAAGTGTCGTCGCCTGTGCCGACAGATACCAGCTTGGCGCGCTCTTCATCCATGTTGACCTTCAGGAGCTTGGGAACGATCTGTACGAAGAGTACGACTCCGATAACTCCGAAGGGATAAGCAACAGCGTGGCCGACTGCGATCTCACCATAAACAGGGGAACCCTCGAGAGCTCCCTGGGCAGCTGCGAAAGCAGGTGTGGATGTGAGAGATCCGGACATAAGTCCGACAGCCATAGCTGAAGTCATATTAGGAACAAGAAGGATGGTAAGTGCTGTTACAAGGCTTCCTGCCGCGATGATGATCGCACCGAGAAGGATGTAAGACTTGGCATTCTTCTTAAGGTTCTTGAAGAATGTAGGGCCTGCGATAAGTCCGACTGATGTAACGAACAGTACAAGTCCGATATTCTGGATGATCTTAAAATAAGTGTCGATAGTGGAGAGCTTCTCTGCCCAGCCTTCGATACATCCGGGGTGATCCGTGTAACCTACTGTCACGCCCTTGAAGTGACCGAAAACGAGAGCCACGATAAAGATGGCTGCTGTTCCGAGTGAGACTCCCTTGATGTTGATCTTACCGAGAAGATAACCGATAACGATTATCGCAAACATAAAGAACAGAACAAGTGTGGTGCCCTTCATGCTGAAAAGATAATGTCCGGCAACTTCCCAGAACTTAACTGAAAAACCGCTGAAATCCATATGTATAAACCCTCTTTTCAATAATTACCAATTCACTTTTATATAATATAAAAAGAGGGTTGTCAATTAGTTATCGCACTGTGAAAGTGGCGGAATATCGGCCTTTATTCAAGCGGTGCTTCGCCATAGTGCTCAAGGAGGGAATTGGCGGCGCTGACGCTGTGCTTTTTCTTGATGGCAAAGATCAGGATGCTGTCCCTTTTATTCTTGGGATAGAGCGCACTCTCCCCGACTACCTCAAGAGCCTTCTGGGTCTCCTTTACGGACATGTGAAGAGCAAGGGCGATCATGACGATCTTATCCTTTCCGGGCTTACATTTCTTTCCGTCGCAGAGCTTATAGATATAGCTCTTTTCGACTCGCGACTCACGGATGAGCCAGGGCTTGTCAACACCCCTCTCCTCCATCTTCGCATTCAGAAAAGTCTTGAAGTCCATGGGGTACTTCCCGTCATTACGCTTCAGGAAACTTTCCAGCTGGCTCTCATTATCAGTACTCATGAGAGCATCCATCAGATTGTCCGTTGTCGACTTGTCCACTGATTATTCCTCCGAATCCTATTTTATCACGACAAGATATTAGTTATTCTCCGACGCTTCAACTTCCTCATGCGTTTTAGCTATCATTACGATTTCATCGCCTAGAAAAGTATCATATTCCACCTCGATTTTTGAAGCGTCTTTAGGAACTACAAAAAACGCGTATATTATGCCTTCCCTTCCTGCAGAAAGAGTAATGTCAGTATTCATATCTTCTATAAGCACCAATTCCTGATCACACAGAACATTATCTGCATAGCACTGAAAATTGTAAGTACTGAAGTATTCATCTTCAGTGCCATTATTCTTGGCATATGCTGCAACGAGCAAATACTCATATCCATCACGAAGGTCATAAAGACCGAGTGAATCATTGGGGATGCTATCCCAATAATAGTTGTTAACCATCACTGTCAGATTACCAGTCGTAAATTCACATACCATTTTGAGCGGTTCAGTTTCGGTAGCTTCAGCTACTTCAACTGCATTTGAATCTCCACCACTCTGTACATAATTCTCTCCGCCTGAAGATCCCAGCGACATAATCGAAAACATGATAAGTACAAGACTCGTTGCCATGATCGTTTTAATTCTTTTCATCGTATTGTCCTCCTATATACTTGATCACGAAAAGCGCTGACACCTCAGCCAACACTTCGACGACGATATCCGCGGGATCAAAAGTCATATTCAACAGGGGGATCAATTGAATACCTTCCATCAACAATGAAAATGATAATGAAAGTACAAATATCGTCTTAAGCTTTTCGTTATCATATCTGTTTGCCACATACAGGAAATGGACCAGTGAATAAGCCCACAAGTAATCGCAAAGATGATTTCGAATGATCGCAGGGAAACCGATCTTAGCAACGTGTACCCCCAACCGGGTCCCCAGATAACTTGAAATCAGATTATCTCCGGAAAAGATGTAGATAAACGCTCCTATGATCAACGGCAATATACACCCGCTACGGATAAGCAATCTCTTCTTAACACTATCCATTCTGATCTTCCTCGGACATGACATCAGATATTCCCCATAATCAGCACCCCCTATGCTTAAATTATCGGCAAAAAAAAGCACCTTGGGTGGACTGTCAGTCTACTTGAGTTAACAAAGAATGAACGGGCAGAGGGTGATATAATCAGAGTATGGAACTTCCGCCGTACTACAAAGAACTCCATATTTTCGAGGATCGGGGCCAAACGCTTTATATGAATGAAGCGACGGACACTTTGTGTGTTCTGAAAAAACACCGTCACGGGGATCTGAATGTTTACGAATTCTTAAAAAACCACAACTGCAAAAACATCCCCGCGGTATACGATTACTCCATCGAGGAGGATGGGATCTGGGTAATGGAAGAGTATGTGGAAGGTGTGACACTGGACGAGTACCTGCCTCTTCACAAGGACCCGAAGGAAAGGCTGGACCTTATACACCAGCTTCTGGATGCGGTGGAATACTGCCACAATGCCAAGCCGCCCATAATCAACAGGGATCTTAAGATGAGCAACATCATGGTCAGAAACGACGGCACCTTAAAGCTCATCGACTTCGACGCCTCGAAGATATATAAGCCCGGCGAATCCCGGGACACGGAGCTTCTGGGCACCCACGGAAATGCAGCCCCGGAGCAGTACGGCTTCTCCCAGTCCGACAAAAGGACTGACATCTACGCTCTGGGCATCCTCATAGACAAGATCATGCCCGGCAGGTTCAAAGAAGTGGTAAAACGGGCTACCGGCATGGATCCCAAATACAGATATCAGAACATAAAGCAGCTCAGGGATGCCCTCAGGGGCAGAAAGAAGTACAGCACGCCCACGACTATCGGCATCCTGGCGGCCTCCCTTGTATTCTGTTTTGCAGCAGTTTTTATGTATTCCTTCTTCTTCCGTACCATCAACAAGGCAAGAAATGTTGCAGTAGATGCAACTTTTATCTCAGAGGACTATACTGAAGAGGAACTTTCGTATCTGATAAGCCATCCGGACTACAAGACAGCAACCGAGCTGGAACAGTCCCTGAACAATGGGATAGATCCCCTGGGGAAAGTAGTCCGTTTCAGGGCAGGGACCATAAAGCATCCCATCTATGCCACGGAAAATGTCTGGGCCGGAAAACATCTGAACTTCTACTCGACAGAGCCCACCGGCATAGAGACCGGGGACACGGTCACTGCCAGGATCGTACATTTTAACCACATGGGCAGCCACTGGTTCTTAGGCTATGAGATACTTGATATATCGGAGGATTAACTATGAGAGGACTTCACACACCCGTATCTGAACTCAGGAAGAGCGTTTTCGTAGAGGTGGCAAGGATCGCCTACGAGTCCGAGAACGTCAAGGACGATCTTGAGGCTCTGCCCTACAAGATCTCACCGGAAGAGACTCCCAAGTTCGGGGACAACATATATCAGGAGAGGGCCATCTCGGCTGAGCGCGCCCGTCTTGCAATGGGCCTGTCCCTCCGTCCCATGAACAAGCCGGTCCACATCACCGCCGGCCTGGACCAGAGTTCCGTCAACGAAGTCTACTACGAACCCCCTTTGATGCAGGTAATTCCCTCCGCCTGCGCCAGATGCGAAGACAACGTATACGAAGTCAGCAACCTGTGCAGGAACTGCATGTCCCACAACTGCGTTGAAGTGTGTCCCGTAGGCGCCGTCACCATGGTGGACGGCCACTCACATATAGACCGGGAGAAGTGCATCAAGTGCGGCAAGTGCAAAGCCTCCTGCCCCTACGATGCCATCGGAAAGAGGGTCCGTCCCTGTAACCTGTCCTGCGGTGTAAAGGCCATCGGCAGCGACGAGCTGGGCAGGGCCGTTATCGACAGCGAAAAGTGCCTCTCCTGCGGCATGTGTATGGTAAACTGCCCCTTCGGCGCCATCGCCGACAAGTCCCAGTTCTACCAGATGATCCGCGCCATGAAGGCCGGCGAAAAAGTAGTGGCGGAGATAGCCCCTGCCTACATCGGCCAGTTCGGACCGGAGGCCACGAAAGACAAGATATATGCAGCCCTGAAAGCACTGGGCTTCGCTGAAGTATATGAGGTGGCATTAGGCGCCGACATCGGATGCGTCGCCGAGGCCAGGGACTATGTGGAGAAAGTCATCCACGGAGACAAGCCCTTCGCCCTCACCTCCTGCTGCCCTTCCTGGGCTATGCTGGCCAAGACCTTCTTCCCGGAGGTCAAGGACCACCTGTCCCTGGAGCTGACACCTATGGTGGCCACCGCCAGGAGCATCAAGCAGAAGTCCCCGGACGTAAAGGTGGTCTTCATCGGACCCTGCGCCTCCAAGAAGCTGGAAGCCATGAGAAAGACGGTACGAAGCGATGTGGATTTCGTCATAACCTTCGAGGAACTGGATGCCATCTTCACTGCAAGGGGCATCGATCCCAAGACCATCGAAGCAAACGGATCCCTTCACGATGCAACCGGCGCCGGCCGCGGCTATGCGGTGGCAGGCGGAGTCCTGGGAGCTATCGAAAAGTGCATGAAGGAATACTACCCGGACGAGGAACTTAAGTGCGAGCACTACGAAGGCCTGGCAGACTGTAAGACGGCCCTTATGCTGGCTAAAGCAGGAAAGAAGGACGGCCTTCTCATAGAGGGTATGGCATGTCCCGGAGGCTGCGTGGCAGGTGCCGGAACCCTGATCGAGATCCCCAAGGCCAAAAAGGAGATCGAAAAGATGGTAGAGGCTTCCACAAAACCCGTACCTCCTCTTGAACTTAAAGATATAGAACTGGAATAAATATCAGTCCCCGAACTCCACGACCCTGTCGCAGGCGTCTATAACTGCACGCCTGTGGGTGATCGTGACCACAGTCTTGTCGGTCATGGTCTTAAGGTTGCTGATAAGCGCCTTTTCAGTATCTTCATCAAGACCTGAAGTGGCTTCATCAAGAAGAAGTATGGGGCGGCCGGAGAAGATGGCCCTGGCGATGGCGACCCTCTGCATCTGGCCTTCTGACAGGCCTTTGCCCCTCTCTCCCAGAAGAGTATCCAGACCCTGTTCCGTCTCCCGGATGAACTCATCGGCGCAGGCGATCTTAAGAGCTGACCAGATCCGTTCATCGTCGGAAGATCCGGCAGGATCTGCAAAGGAAACGATGTCGCGGACAGTTCCGGTCATCAGGTAATTGCCCTGGGGCACATAGGCAAAAAGGCTCCTGTAAGAAGGAGACATCAATCTTTCAGATCCGTCGTAAGTGATATAGACAGATCCTGAATCGGGTTTATAAAGATCCATCAGAAGCTTAAGGACAGTAGATTTTCCGCAGCCGCTGTGACCTGAGAAAGCAACGAACTCACCCTTCTTTATATCTATGGAAAAGTCCTTAAGGACAACAGGCATATTCTCTTTTGTCATATCCCCGGAGGGAGCAAAGTAAGTAAAGTCCACAGACCTCATACCCAGAGAGGAAAGCGTGGAATAGACAGAAGAGGCATCCACAGAAGGAACAGCGGGAGAAGAATACTCCTCCACTTCCATAAGCCTCTCGGCAGATGCGGAAACATTAAACGCCCTGGGGATAAGTCCCGTGATATTTACGATAGGTCCCTGAAGCTGTGTGATCAGCTGTGTCACCGCCATCAGGGAACCGTAGGACAAAGTCCCGGCTAAGATCCCGTAACCGCCGTAGCAGACACCCATGATGTACATGCCGTTCATGGTG
>JAGAFH010000153.1 GCA_017612755.1 Clostridiales bacterium | reverse complement strand
GTACGTGCTCTCTGAAGAGGTAATCTCTAACTACCTTCTTCTCAAGCTTGTAGATAGCATCGGGAGCCCAGGAAGAAAGACCCTCTTCCTTCTCCTCGAGAAGTGCAACTACTTCCTCCTGAAGTGCTGCAACATTAGCATCTCTTACGCTCTTGTCGTCGGAAAGTACTGCCTGACGCATCTTGTCCCAGCCGTATTCCTTGACCATAGCGAAAACTTCCTCGGGAACGTCGGCAGAATCATATGTGAACTTGGGCTTACCGATCTCGGCAACGATGGAATCGATAAACTTAACGATCTCCTTGATGACCTCGTGTCCGTCAGCGATAGCCTGGAGCATAACATCATCGGGTACTTCGTTAGCGCCAGCCTCGACCATGCAGATCTTATCCCTGGTACCTGCAAGAGTAACGTACATCTGGGATACTTCCCTCTGGGCAAGTGTAGGATTGATAACTGCCTTGTTGTCGATAAGTCCGAGGACTACGCCGCCTACAGGTCCCTTCCAGGGGATATCGGAGATGGCGATAGCGATGGATGTACCGAGCATAGCCGTGATCTCGGGAGAACAGTCCTGGTCAACTGCCATAACTGTGTTGTTTACGACAACATCATTTCTGAGATCCTTGGGGAACAGAGGTCTGATGGGACGGTCGATAACTCTTGATGTGAGGATAGCCTTCTCACCGGGTCTTCCCTCTCTCTTAAGGTAACCGCCGGGGATCTTACCTACTGCGTACATCTTCTCTTCGTAGTCAACGGACAGAGGGAAGAAATCGATTCCTTCTCTGGGTGCCTGGGAAGCTGTAACTGTTGAAAGAACGGCTGTATCACCGTACTTTATGAGTACGGAACCGTTGGCAAACTGGGCGATCTTACCGGTCTGGACTTCTAAAGGTCTGCCGGCGATCTCGGTCTTGAAAATCTTTTCCATTTAAGACTTTCTCCTTTATGAAAATATTTTGTTTTCGCAAGGAGGTAGTCCGCAGATTCAGACTCCGGCAAAACTCCGGGATCTCAATCTACTAACTACGCTTCCTTGCGCATCCAATCAATTATACCCTATTATTTTAAAAAGAAAAAGTGACACTTGGGGACGTATCTCCAATTGACACATTTTGACACATGGGGACGTATCTCTAACTGACACATTTTGGCACATGGGGACACATCTCTTAGCTTTCTTTTTCGTTAAATGAAATAACTATTTCTTTTCCGGTGGCTTCCGCAATCTTTACCAATAGATCCAATGTAGGATTATAATTCCCGTTCTCGAGCCTTGCCAAATTAGCCCTGTCAATACAAGCTCTTTTGGCTAATTCAACTTGTGTTAATCTTTCAGAAAGCCTTATACGGTTGATCATTTGGCCAACATTCTTTTTTATGTCAGCCTGTTGATTCTCGATCATGATCTTAGCACCCTCGTCATTAACTATGTAATCCATTCTGGACATGTTCAGCTCTCCCCTTTTATCCTTTGTATTACTCCGCGGTTTATTCCGGTTATTCTCTCTATTTGCCGGTTGCTTAATCCATGGTTTTTAAGTTTGATGATCGCATTATCTCTTTTTTCGCGCGAAAAAAGTCGTATGTCATTAACATTTTCTATTTCAAGAAGCCTGATGGTAATAGTGATTGCATCCTTATCTCTGTCTTTCAGCACAACTGGTTTATTATCTTCTTCAGGAAAAGGAGATAATATGAATTCACTGATCGCATCTTCGTTTGCAAAGAAGTCCTTGATGTATTTAACATGAGTTTTCGGAGCTTCAATGAAGAAATCCACATAATTGCACCATTTATAATCCTCACAAGAAGAAATGCAGGCTTTTACAGGATTATTCATGATGTACTTAAAAACATTCAAAAGATCAGCCTCGTTTTCTACGACTCTGCTCACAAACCTGTTTTGAAACAAATGACCGCTACGCTGATATTTCTCATTGAAATAATAGGAATACGAAACAAGAGTTTTTTTCATAAATAACGAAATAGCATCAAAATCATCTTTTATCAAAAGATGGAAATGATTGTCCATTAAACAATAAGCGATTATCTTAACCTTACATTCATCTGAATATTTGAAAAGGAGTTCGATCATTTTTGTATAGTCATAATCATTTTCGAAAATAATCATCTTCCCGATTCCACGGGCTATCACATGATAAAAACCATTTTCATTCTTTTCTCTTGGTCTTCTTGCCATTGATAATCACTCCTTTGTGGTTTATTTACCACATTCTAAACCACAAAAATAAGAGATACAATAGCATCTCTTATCTATTTTTGTTTAGGTGTGTCCCCATGTGTCATAATGTGTCAGTTAGAGATACGTCCCCATGTGCCAAAATGTGTCAATTGGAGATACGTCCCCATGTGTCACCAGGTTACGGTTATTTCTTTTACTTCGTCTGCTTTGTCCCGCTTTTTGATGAAATCAGGAGCAACCTGGGGGAACAGGGCGCAGGAAAGAACATCCTCTTCCGTCTTTGCAAAATCGCTGACTTTGGCCCGGAGTTCCTCCATCTCGTTAGCCAGAAGATCTGCGGGGCGGCATTCTATCACCTTCTCATCACCTATGGCCATCTTTCTGACTTCTTCATTAACTTCTCCGGGGAGCCTTCCGTACTCTCCGTGAAGGAGCATCTTGCTCTCTTTTGTGAAAGTCTTATATCTTCCCATCAGTACGTTAAGGACCGCCTGGGAACCCACGATCTGGGATGTGGGAGTTACCAGGGGCGGATAACCGAAGTCTTTTCTTACCCTGGGCACTTCTGCAAGGACTTCCTCATATCTGTCTTCCGCATTAGCCTGCTTAAGCTGGGATATAAGGTTTGAGAGCATTCCTCCCGGGACCTGGTAGATCAGTGTATTGGGATCTACCCTTAAGACCTTGGAATTAAGGATGCCCTGATCCTGCATCTTCTGGGCCACGCCCTTAAAGTGTGCAGCAGCTTTATTAAGCTCAGTAAGATCAAGTCCCGTATCCCTGGGGGTTCCCTTAAAGGCAGCAACCAAAGACTCGGTGGCCGGCTGGGAAGTACCAGTTGCAAGAGGCGACAATGCGCAGTCGATGATATCAACACCTGCAAGGGCTGCAGCATAGTAGATCATAGATCCCGTACCGGTAGTATCGTGGGTATGAAGATGGATAGGAAGATCTACCGCATCCTTAAGCTTTGTTACCAGGGAATAAATATCCTTAGGCAGGAGAAGATTTGCCATGTCCTTGATACAGATAACATCGGCGCCCATCTGCTGAAGGACTTTAGCCTGGTTAACAAAATACTCCTCATTATGGACAGGACTGGTGGTATAACTGAGCGCTGCCTCTACCGTACCGCCGTATTTCTTTACTGCCTTCATGGCCACTTCCATATTACGGACATCATTAAGGGCATCAAATATCCTTACGACATCAATACCGTTCTCGATCATCCTTCCGCAGAAAGAGTCTACAACATCATCTGCATAATGCCTGTAACCCAGAAGATTCTGACCTCTAAGCAGCATCTGCAGGGGCGTTTTGGGCATTGCTTTCTTTAAGATACGAAGTCTTTCCCAGGGATCTTCGCCGAGAAATCTCATACAGGAATCATAAGTAGCACCGCCCCAGCACTCGATAGACCAGTAACCCATATTATCCAGGATCTCACATGCGGGAAGCATATCCTCGATCCGCATCCTGGTAGCTGCGTGGGACTGGTGGGCATCACGAAGGATGGTATCGGTTATCCAAAGTTTCTTTTCGGGCATTTCAAGCATCTTTTATTCCACCTCGAAAAGGAACTGTCCGGTGGCAACAGTCTGACCCTGGGATACAGCGATCTTAACAACCTTGCCGTCTTTAGGAGAAGTGATGTCGTTTTCCATCTTCATTGCCTCAAGGACAACAACAGCCTGGCCGGCTTTTACTTCGTCACCCTCAGATACGTTTACCTTCAGGATCGTTCCGGGCATAGGGCTGTTCACGGAGCCTGCTCCGCCGGAAGCAGGAGCGGCTGATGCCGCCTCCGCAGCAGGTCTTCCTGCCTTGGGGGCTTCCTTTACTGCTGCGGGAGCTGCTTTAGTAGCTGAACCTTCGTTATTGAGCTCAACTTCCATCTCATATTCTTTTCCGTTTAAGGTGATCTTATATTTTCCCATTATAATTCATCCTCCAGGTCGTATTTTTTATAGTTGATATTGTGGTCAGAGATAAACTTCTGAAGAGAAGACTTCGCCTTTTCCCTGAAGCTTATGACCCTAACATTTCTGATGTCTGTACCCAGTTCTTCGGCTATACAGGCAACAGCCATAGAGACGATCATTTCATTGCTAAGAGCGATACTTTCCATATGCACCTCCATCAAAGCGGGATATTCCCATGTTTTTTATAGGGCCTGTCTTCGTACTTATCCTTGAGCATTTCCAGAGCGGAGATGATCCTTGATCTGGTCTCTGAAGGAAGGATGACCTCATCTACATATCCGTTTCTTGCAGCTACATAAGGGTTCATGAACTTTTCGTTATATTCATCGATGAGTTCCTGCTTCCTGGCTTCCTTATCCTCTGCATCGGCGATGGCCTTTCTTCCGATAATGGAAACGGCTCCGGAAGCTCCCATAACAGCTATCTCTGCGATAGGCCAGGCATAGACTACGTCTGCGCCCAGTCCCTTACTGTTCATGGCAATATATGCTCCGCCGTAAGCTTTCCTCATGATGATGGAGATCTTGGGAACAGATGCTTCAGAGAAAGCGTAAAGCAGTTTTGCGCCATGTCTGATGATACCGTTATGTTCCTGGTTGGAACCGGGCATGAATGCCGGTACGTCCACCAGTGTAATAAGAGGGATATTGAAGCAGTCACAGAATCTTATAAACCTGGCTGCCTTATCCGAAGAATCGATCTCCAAAGATCCGGCAATACAATTGCTCTGGTTGGCAACGATACCTACAGTCTTTCCCTCGATCCTGGAAAAACCTACAACTATATTCTTTGCAAAATCCTTCTGCACCTCGAAAAATGAATCCACATCGGTAAAAGCGGAGATAACATCTCTTACATCGTAGGCAGCCTTGGGATTGGAAGGGATAATATCCGCAAGAGAACCGCATGCGTCATTAGGTCTTCCCTTTACTTCCATGGGATCTTCCATATTGTTGGAAGGAAGATAACCAAGAAGGCGGCGGACGCCGTTAAGGCATGAAAGATCGTCATCATAGACAAAGTGTGCAACACCGCTTACGGAACTGTGAACGGCAGCGCCGCCCAGATCCGAAGAAGATATCTCCTCGCCTGTTACCGACTTAACTACGGCAGGTCCGGTGATATACATCTGGCTTGTTTCCCGTGTCATAAAGATATAGTCGCAGATAGCGGGAGAATAACATGCTCCGCCGGCGCAGGGTCCCATGATGACGGAGATCTGGGGGATAACGCCTGATGCCATAGTATTACGGAGGAAGATATCTGCATATCCTGCCAGGGAATCTATGCCCTCTTCGATCCTTGCTCCGCCGCTGTCATTAATGGAGATAAAGGGACACTTCATCTTCATGGCCATATCCATGGCCCGGCAGATCTTCATGGCGTGGGCAAGTCCTAAAGAACCGCCGCTTATGGTGAAATCCTGTGAAGATGCGAAAACAGTCCTGCCGTGGACCTTACCGTAGCCTGTGACAACTCCGTCACCGGCTTTCTTCTTCCTGTCCATTCCGAAATCAATAGCTCTTGAAGAGACCATGTCATCCATCTCTACAAAAGAACCGTCATCAAAGAGGGCTTCCATACGCTCTCTTGCAGTAAGTTTTCCGGATGCATGCTGCTTTTCGATACGGGACGCGCCGCCGGCTTCCTCTATAGAAGAACGAAGTTCATTCAGCTTCGCTATCTCATTTGCCCATTTTTCATCCATGACAATACACCGTCCATATAGTTGATTTATTCTTTCAACTATATGATAACAATAATATTTTGATTGTCAAACTATTTTATTGGCAAACTATTTTTCAGGGCTTAACTGTAAGAAGATCCTCCAGCCATATCTTGGAAGTTGCATCAGAAGGCATCCTCCAGTCTCCTCTGGGAGACAGGCAGACCGTACCAACCTTAGGGCCGTCAGGAACGCAGGATCTCTTGAACTGCTGGGTAAAGAATCTCCTGACGAAAGTCTCCTCCCACTTATAGATCGTCTCCTCATCATATATACCGTCAAAGGCGATCTTTGCGATCCTGAATATCTTGGAAGGCGCATATGAGAATCTGAGGAAATAATACAGGAAGAAATCATGAAGCTCATAAGGGCCAACAAGATCTTCTGTTTTCTGGGAGATCTTACCGTCATCCGTAGGCGGAAGAAGCTCAGGAGATACGGGAGTATCAACGATATCCTTAAGGACATCGGAAAGATCCTTGTCTGTCTCTTCTGTCCTGGAGGCTTCATAAGAAACAAGATGTCTTACAAGCGTCTTGGGGATGGAACAGTTTACACCGTACATGGACATATGATCTCCGTTATATGTGGCCCAGCCTAAAGCCAGTTCACTGAGATCTCCGGTTCCTACCACGATACCACCGGTCTTATTGGCAATATCCATAAGGACCTGGGTCCTCTCCCTGGCCTGGCCGTTTTCATAAGTTACATCATGATTGTCCATGTCCTGGCCGATATCCTTAAAGTGGACCTTAACCGCTTCGGCAATGCTTATCTCCTGAATAGAAGCACCATATCTCTCTGCGAGCAGGAGTGAATTATTCTTTGTCCTGTCTGTGGTACCGAATCCCGGCATAGTGATGGCAAGGATCCCCTTCCTGTCCAGATCCAGCATATCAAAGGCATGAACAGTTACGATCAGTGCCAGTGTGGAATCAAGGCCACCGGAAAGACCGATGACTGCTTTACTGCAATTGATGTGCTTAAGCCTTGTGGCAAGACCCATAGCCTGCATGGAGATGATCTCTTCACATCTCTTCTCAAGATCGTATTTAGCTGCAGGTACAAAGGGATGCTTCGGGAATTCCCTTTCAAGCTCCAGTTCCCATACGGGTTCAGTCTCAAAGAAGATCCTGTCAACAGTCTCATCTGTCTCAAATGTATTGATCTGCTGTCTTTCATGGGCCAGCTTCTTAAGATCGATGTCGGAATAGATGATGCCGGGCTTTCCCGTGTATCTCTTGGACTCAGCCAGGATAGTACCGTTTTCGCAGATTATATCGACTCCTGCAAAGATCAGATCCTGGGTGGACTCACCCATTCCGCAGTCCGAATAGATATAAGCACAGTTATTGACACCGCTGACGGCTGATATGAGTTTTTTCCTGTACTCCGCCTTTCCTATAACTTCATCAGATGCCGAAAGATTACAGATGATCATGGCTCCGTTCATGGCATATTCCGAAGAAGGGGTATTGGGTACCCACATATCCTCGCAGATCTCACAGGCAAAACAGAACTCAGGGTAGAAAGAATTCTCGAAAACAAGCCTTCCGAAGGGAATATCGTCAAGATCGAAGATATCATCGGCGTAAGGGGTAAAATGACGCATCTCATAAAACTCGGAATAGTTGGGTATATTGATCTTGGGAACAAAGCCTAAGATCTCACCCTGGGAGATCACGGCAGCGCAGTTATAGAGCTTGCCGCGGTTCGATACAGGAAGACCGACGACTATTACGGTATTAAGTTCAGCCGTCTTCTCCGCTATATCAGTCAATCCTTCGAAAGCACGGCTTATAAATGCATCATGTAAGAATAGATCACCGCATGTATATCCGGTAATGGACAATTCCGGGAAAACAATAAGGGAGCAGTCCTTTTCGGCCGCTTCGATACATGAGTCCACGATATTCTTACAGTTAAACTCAATATCAGTAACCCTGGTCTGCGGTGTGCAGGCCGCAACTCTTATAAAACCGTCTTTCATTTTAAAGCCTTCTTTCCTGAAAATAATTAATAGTGATCATATTACGGATTGGTGCATACACCCGTAGAATCAAATTTATACGTCTTCCCTGATATATTAAGGGATGTGCTGCAGACCATAGCTCCCGTGGAATCAAAGTAATACCAGGAACCGCTATACTTGAGCCAACCTTTTTTCATAACACCGGAAGTCTGGAAATAGTACCACTTACCCGACAGTTTTTTCCAGGATCCGGATACCATGGCACCGGAAGCTTCAAAATAATACCAGCTGCCACCGATCTTCTGCCATCCGGTAACCATTGCACCGTCTTTACCGAAGTAATACCAGACATTATTGATCTTTTCCCATCCGGTACTCATGAAGCCGTAAGAGCCGAAATAGTACCAGCTGCCGTCTATCTTTTTCCAGGAGGCAACATATTTAACGTCACTTCCTCTGTAGCAGTATGAACCGAAGTGATAGAGCCAACCCTGATAATCACCGGAAGGTATTGAAAGATCCTTGGCATAATTCCAGTCACTTGTATGTTCTTTATTAAAGAATGAAGTACCGCGGAGAAAATATTCATACTGTCCGGGACCAAATCCGGCATCCCATGTGGAATCGGCATAATACCACTTGCCGTTTATCTTGACTACATTCCATGCATGTCCGTCTGAAACGCTTCCGTCTGAAGCATTACCGTCATCTATCCTGACGTTAGTGACACCGGCAGTAAGGCACATCTGATAAAAGAGATTGGCATATCCCTGGCATACAGCCTTCTTATTGACGATAGCCCCATAAGTTGTGTACTGGAGAAGATATTCAGTATCCCCCTGATGATCAAAATCATATTCCACGTTCTGACATATGTAATCATATATGGCACAGATCTTTACAGTCTGGCTCTTCCCTTCTATATCAAGAGATGAGATCGCCTTGTTTATAGCATTAGTGACTGCTCTTTCCTGGGCAGCTGTCGTATAATATTCCATCTCCATCTCTACATCATAAGTAGAACCACGGGATGAATATGAAGCGTTATAACCTACCAGCTGATAAAAAAGGTTATCACCCTGTCCCGGCATTCCGGTATGCTTTAAAAGCGTACTTCTTAATTTCTTAAAGAAATTGTCCTTAGTCAGGCTGCTGTCTGTAACAGTAAACTTGATAGTCGCATCTCTTGAGGCAGCATGTGATCTGATGTAGTCTCCTGCATCAGACAGACTCGAAAAGGTATTGCCTGAAGCTTCAACTTCAGAAGCATCAACATATTCAACAGTTATGTCTTCTTCAACGATCTGTCCGTCAACAAAGCTTACAGACTGACTGCTGACTTCTACAAGATCCATATCATAAGCATCGATATCATCTACAGATATATCTTCAGGCTCATCGTCCGGCTCTTCGTAAGGTTCTTCTGAAAACTCATCATCATCTTCTGAAGAGAAGACTTCCTCTGTCTCGATATCTTCTGCAAAAACTTCATCTGCCGGATCTTCCTGTTCCTGATCTTCCTCTATGGCAAGATCTTCTTCAGGGATAAGATCTTCTTCATCTGCATACACGAACAGACCTGATGTGGCCAGTATTGATACGGTGATCAATGCCGATATTAGTCTTTTCATTTAATTTCCTCCTGTTTATCCGCAAATTCCAATAATCATTATATCAAATAAAAAGCCGGCCATGAACAGCCGGCTTTAAGTTATCATGGGTTGGTACAGACTCCGGAAGTATCAAAGTGATAGTTCTTACCATTGATCCTGGAAGTTACATTGACCAGCATAGAGCCTGTGGAATCAAGATAATACCATTTACCATTATCTTTGAGCCATCCGGTCTTCATGGCTCCGCTGTCCTGGAAGTAGTACCACTTCTTCCCTATCTTCTTCCAGCCTGTTACCATGGCCCCCGAAGTTTCAAAATAATACCACTTATTCTTTATCTTTTGCCAGCCAGTCTGCATCAAGCCATCATAGGAAAAGTAATACCACTTTCCGGATATCTGCTTCCAGCCGTGGGTTTCAACACCGTCAGATCCGAAATAAAACCAATAGCCATCTTTACAATACCATCCGGTATACATTGAACCATCCACATTAAAGAAATAATAGTTACCATCTATATAATGAAATCCATAGCCGCAAATAAAACCTTTATATACATCAGATCCGTTATCTTCGGCATAATACCATTTATCTTTGACCTTGAACCAGCCAAGTTTCATAGCACCGTCACTGCCAAAATAGCGCCAGTTAGTAATCCCCCATTCTGTGGGATATCCGACCCAGCCGGTCCTCATATAACCACTAAAATCATCCAGATAATAAGTCTTCCCGTTGATCTCAATAAGCCCATTCTTCATACCGCCGTTGTCAGTGTCAAAGTAATACCATTTACCGTCGATCTTTTTCCATCCCTTACACTCATTACCAGCACTATCCCTGTACCAGATCTTACCATCAGATTCCATCTGAAAGCCTTCACCTATAGTCACCTTAAGAAACTGTGTCTTCCCATATACATTATACTGACTGTCATATCCGAGAGCATATGGTGTTACTCCAACTAAGTAAGGCACTCCGGGTGTAAGATCATCAACCTCAATACTGTTGTATGAAGAAATGATAGAACGATTAAAGTTACAATCAGTTCCGGTTACATAGATATTATATCCGGCAATGTTAGATCCTGAATTATTTCTCCACATGATCTTAATGTGACCATCATCGTAGTAAGAAAGAATCTTTACAGGGCCCATATTATCAACGAAATAATTGATCCCCATAGGAGCATCATAATTCTTATCTGAAAAATCATATTCATTAAAAAGGCACAAATACTCATTATAGATAGAATGATCTTTTTCAAAACTATTCCTTCCTGTAAGGAAATAAGTATAACGGTTTGGATCCTTACCTGCATCCCAGGTACTGTCGAGATAATAAGCTTTTCCGTCCAAAACAACAAAGTTCCAGGCATGATCACCACCGGCCATATATCTTACATTAATGCCGGCTTCTCCTGCCATCCGGTAAAAGAGCAGAGCATATCCGTTACAGACAGCGGTCTTATTTATCAGAGCCGCATAAGCGGTGTACTTCAGCAAGTATGATTCATCATAAAGAGTATCATTATCATAAGTGATATTATCCGTCATATATTTGTGGATAGCATAGATCTTCTGGATCTCTGTCTTACCGTCAAGACCAAGACTGTCAAGAACAACGTCTATCTCATCAGAAAGAGCCTGTTCCTGGGCAAGAGTCGTTAAATAAGCATAATCAATTGTGATCTCAAAATAACCGTCAGACAAAATATATTCGAAAGAATCAATATCATCCATATACCGGTAATAATCGCCTTCGTCATAATTACCGGTAAATTCATAAAGAACAGGCTGGATATCATCATAATAACTTATATATTCCTGTCCTTCAGGGGCTTTAACACTAAAATAGATCACATCGGCCCTGCTGTTGAATTTCTCCCTGAGGTAAGGCCCTGCATCTTCAAAACTCTGGAAAACATTAGAAGACGGAAGGACTTCCGAAGCATCTACGTATTCGACATAAGTTACTTCTTCAGGATTAAAGATATCATCACTGACATTGATGGTTACATAACGCTCAAGAAGTTCATCTTCAGAGCCATCATCTTCTTCAATAGTTTCTGCTT
>JAGAFH010000152.1 GCA_017612755.1 Clostridiales bacterium | reverse complement strand
AGGAAGTACTGAATAATGCTCTGTCAGAGCTCTACAAAACAGATATAAAAGTAACGGGATGTTCAAGGACGGATTCCGGTGTTCACGCAAGAGAGCACGTATCCTCCGCTGACGTCCCGTTTGTCATCCCGGAAGATAAGATCCCCCTGGCATTAAATGCCCTTCTTCCCCCGGATCTTTCCGTAAAGAAGGCATATTACGTAAAGCCTGATTTTAATGCCAGGTTCAATACCCTGGGCAAGAGATATGTATACAGGATCTTCTGCGGCCGGACAAGAAGTCCTCTTCTTGAAAGGTATTCTTATTTCTGTTCCTATTCTCCCGATATAGATCTTATGAGATCTGCCGCTGCCCTTATGGCGGGAGAGCATGATTTCGCCGCTTTCTGCGCGGCGGGAAGTTCTGCCAGTACCACGGTCAGAAGACTGTTCTCCGTAAACGTGGATAAGACGCCTTCCGGAGTTGTGGAGATAGAAGTTAAGGGAGAGGCATTTCTTTACAACATGGTGAGGATAATCGCCGGGACCCTTCTTTATGTGGGTATCGGAAAGCTTTCTGTTTCTGACGTGGCGGATCTTTTCGAGCACCCGGAAAGGGAGAATGCAGGCAAGACCCTGCCCCCTCAGGGACTTACTCTGGAAGAGGTCTATTACGACTGGGAAAAGTGGCGTGAACTGCCCTGATAATGCGGATCCTAAAGCAATGATTTACCAAAGTTAAAGAATTGTATAAGTTGGTCTCCCTTTTATTGAAAACAAAAATCCCTGATGATAATATCAATTTAATATTACGAAAGGGAGGTATAACACTATGGTCATGGGTATCCCGATGTGGGTGATCTGGGCAGTCCTTACAGTTGTCTTCCTTATTATTGAAGCGATAACACTCGGACTTACCACGATCTGGTGCGCTGCAGGTTGTGCAGTAGCCGCCGTACTCGATCTGTGCGGAGTATCCGAGACGGTACAGCTTATAGCGATGGTAGCAGTTTCTGTCATCTGCTTCATAATCTGTATGATATGGGTAAAGCCTATGCTCGATGCGAAGCACAAAAGGGATCTTGAGCCCACCAATGCGGACCGTGTCCTCGGCAAGGAAGGCGTAGTCATAAAGACTATCGATCCTATCGAGGGAAAAGGTCAGATCAAGGTAATGGGTCAGGTCTGGAGTGCTAAAGCCGATAAAGTGATCGAGGAAGGCACAAAGGTAAAGGTCATTTCGATGGAAGGCGTTAAAGTCAAAGTCGAGGACGAGGAATAATCAAAGAACATTTTAGGAGGAAAATAAAATGCCTATCGTAGCAATCGTTATAGCAGTAATTCTTATTATTTTCGCAATCTCATGCATCAAGGTAGTACCCCAGGCAACAACATTCATCATTGAGCGCCTTGGTACATATAAGACAACATGGGAGACAGGTATCCACTTCAAGGTACCGGTAATCGACAGGGTAGCCAAGAAGATCACACTTAAGGAAAAGGTTGCAGACTTCGCACCTCAGGCAGTTATCACAAAGGATAACGTTACCATGCAGATCGATACAGTCCTTTTCTATCAGATCGTTGATCCCAAGCTCTTCGCATACGGTATCGAGCGTCCTATCTCAGCTATCGAGAATCTTTCAGCAACAACGCTCCGTAACATCATCGGTGATCTGGAGCTTGACCAGACACTTACAAGCCGTGACATCATCAACTCCAAGATGAGAGAGCTTCTTGACGAGGCAACAGATCCCTGGGGAATCAAGGTCAACAGAGTGGAGCTTAAGAACATCATTCCTCCCCGTGAGATCCAGGTAGCCATGGAGAAGCAGATGAAGGCAGAGCGTGAAAAGAGAGAGGCTATCCTTATCGCCGAAGGTCAGAAGGAAGCAGCTATCAGAGTAGCAGAAGGTGAGAAGGAGTCAGCTATCCTTCGTGCCGAGGCTAAGAAGGAAGCAGCTATCCGCGAGGCTGAAGGTCAGGCTCAGGCTATCCTTGCAGTACAGGAAGCTACAGCTAAGGGCCTTCAGATGATCAAGGACGTTAATGCCGATAAGGGACTTGTAGCTATCAAGAGCCTTGAGGCATTGGAGAAGGTAGCAGACGGTAAGGCGACAAAGATCATCATCCCTTCCGAGATCCAGGGTATTGCCGGACTTGCAACATCCGTTAAGGAGATCGTTAAGGACTGATATAAGCCTTATGGCTGATTTAAGTCTAAAGACTGAAATGTTATAATTAAGCTCCGGGGGAGACCCCGGAGCTTTTCTTTTTAAGGGAGGATAAAAGATGAAAAAGTTCAGATCGCTGATATCACTTCTGGTCATTATGGCCATGTGTTTTTCCTTTGTTTCATTTACATCATGTTCTGCTATAGAAGACCTTATGGGGGGCGGTAGAAGAAGCTCCCGGGATAAGGACGATGATGAAGATGAGGACGAAGATGAGGAAGAAGAGGAAGAGACTGAAGAAACGGAATCTTCTGTCACTGAGACTTCTGAGACCGGAAGAAGTCCGGTGGAGACTGAACCTTCAGAGACCCGGGAACCTGTTATCCCTGTTTCGTCTTCTACCGGCAATCCCCAGGTGGGCATGGAATATGCTTACAAGTGGGATGAGGATACACCCTATAGTGCCAGCTATTATCTCTTTAGCCTGACTGAGGATTCAAAGGAAGCTTATCCTGCTCTTGACCAGGCATTTACTGCCTTTAACGAACAGAACGCCAGTAATGCTGAAACTACTATCCAGT
>JAGAFH010000151.1 GCA_017612755.1 Clostridiales bacterium | reverse complement strand
GAGGGGCTGAAGATCTCTGTCAAAACAAGATTAGGCTTCTTTGATCCTGAGGAATTCTACGATCTTGTAGAAATATTTAACGGCTATCCCGTAAGCGAACTGATCGTCCATCCCAGGATAAGATCCGACTTCTATAAAGGGGAGATCCGGAAGGAGTTTTACGCATATGCTGTAGAACATTCCCAATGTCCCCTTGTGTATAACGGAAACATCTTCGCAGTTAAAGACTACGAGGAGTTTTCCTCTTGTTTTGACCGCAGCCTTGATCCCGTGATGCTGGGAAGAGGGCTGGTATCCGATCCGTCCCTTGCAGGAAAGCTCAAAGGCGTTGCTTTTGAGACGGATATCGTGAGATTCAGGACATTTCACGACACCCTTTATCATGAGTATCAGAAGATCATGTCACCCGACATCAATGTCCTTCACAAGATGAGGGAACTGTGGTCTTACTGGCAGGATCTTTTCGAGGGAAAGGACCGGGATATGAAACGCCTTATAAAGGCGAAGAAATATCCGGAATATGAGGAAGCCGTATACCGCATCCTGGAATAACAGGTGTCAGTAATTAAGATGTTCAAGTGACGCTTTTCTTTTTTTCTTTTCTCCTGATACTCAGAAAGCCGATGAGATCAAAGATACAGGCCACGATATTCAGGAGATGGGAAAGAGGATAAAAACCTCTTTCGATCAGGGGCGTGCCGTCAAGACTTGCTGCGAATGCCAGAAGAGCAAGACCGTCAAAGCAGATAAGACCAACGGATATGACAGCCATTCCTATGGCAATGCACATGGTGATTATCCCTCTTGTAAAGGAATTGGCTAAGATCACAAGATCGGTCAGATAGATAATGAAGAATATAAAGATCAGGCCGCTCCACCATTCATATATGGAATCAAAGTATGTGGCGGTGTAAAAGAGCTTGTACCCTAGGGAGGCGAGCGCGATAACAAATCCGATGATCTTCCATATGCTGAACATCTTGTGTCTGTTACTCATGGTCCGGCTCCTTTTTCGTTGGCAGATCGTTTTTCGTTGCCTTATTTATTGTAACACGGTTTCCCGTCCCGTATGTGCTATAATGTTCCTGTCTGAGAGGGGGTCAATCCGGACCAATTTCATAGAAGAGCAGAGCACCGGCAGTTTTTGGGGGAAGCCGGCGGCATTTGGACGGTCCGGAGAGTTGTGTTTTGAAGGGTGACAGAAAAAGAGGATTAAGCATAAAGGTAGTTACGGCATTATATTCCGTGATCGCTATCATTATCCTTACAGCAGTGGTGGTCTTTATCGGTTATCATCTCTTTGAGAGAAATGTAACGGCCAACTATGAGAAATATACGACCACCGTACTGGAGAATGCATATATCATCGCATCAGATTATTCCTTTGGAGATATGATCGCTGAGCGTAAGATGCCTGACGGATATGAAGATATGAGAGAGCGCCTGAACAAGATCAAGGAGAACTCTGATATCACATATCTGTACGCCATCTATTTTGAGGACATCGATGATATCCACAGTCTGTGTTATGCAATTAATACCAAGACCAAAGAAGAGCTGGAGAATGGCGGAATATATACTTACATGGGGACCACCTGTGAACCCGGAAGTTTTGAGGATGAGACGTTACTGATCCTTCAGGAAGCCGTAAAGAACAGACAGACTGAAAGCGGAGTCCTTGATGGTTATTCCGAAGATTACGGCCACATGCTCAACGGATATAAAGTCATATACGACAGTAATGGTGATCCGGCAGGCCTTCTGTGCGTAGAGATCGATGTCAACGATATCAGGTCGGAACTGGGCCGTTATGTCCGCACCACCTTGCTCTTTGTTGCCATCTTTACGGTCGTCGCAATAGGCATCTACGTAACAAAGATAGAATATTCCCTGATCTATCCCATTACCGGCGTCACGGCTGCCTCCCAGGATTTCATCAATAATATCGGTGACCTGGATGCTATGGATGAAAGCGTTAAGAAGCTCCAACAGATGGATATCCGGTCTGAGAACGAAGTGGGAGATCTTTACCGGACGGTCAGCAAGATGGAGACTGATATGGCCGGACAGCTGCGGAATATCCTTAAGATGCAGAACGGCCTGATGGTACTGATGGCTGATATGGTCGAAGTCCGTGATTCGGATACCGGCTCCCACATCCAGAAGACGGCTGCATATGTAAAATTGATCCTGGAGGGTTTGAAGCGTAAGGGATACTACCGGGAGCTCCTTACAAAGGAATACATAGAAGGTGTTGTTAAATCTGCTCCTCTTCATGATATAGGTAAGATCCAGATACCGGATGCGGTACTTAACAAGACCGGAAAACTGACTGAGGAAGAATTTGAGATCATGAAGACCCACACCTCTTCCGGTAAGGCCATAATCGACAAAGCCATCTCGGATGTGGAAGGTGAGAACTATCTCACAGAGGCAAGGAATATGGCCGCCTACCACCATGAGAGATGGGATGGTAAAGGATATCCGGAAGGGCTTTCCGGCGAAGATATACCACTGTCTGCAAGAGTCATGGCTGTTGCGGATGTATTGGATGCACTTACATCCCCCCGTGTCTATAAGCCGGCTTTCCCTCTTTCCAAGGCCATGAGCATCATCGAAGAAGGCGAGGGAGTCCAGTTCGATCCAAAGTGTGTGGAAGTACTGAAGGAGTCACTGCCTGAAGTAAAGGAGATACTTAAGAGGTTAAACCCCGGTTATACGGAAGAATAACGCATCTGACCGGGTTCTTCTTTTTACCTTGTCTTGACCAGTTGTATTATGGTCCAGTCCTGGCTTGCCAGTTCGTATTCCTGGCCGCAGAAGGGACACTTCTTTGAAAGGATGGCATCGAAGGTGCCTGCACAGCTCTTGCAGTTGACGCTGTAGGCTGAAAACTGAACAGGAGTGCGGGCGTCTTTTTTGCGTACCAGTTCCACGGTAAAGTTCTCTTTTCCTCTTAAGAACTTGCCTTCCCTGTAGTAGATGTTATCAAGATAAGCCGTCATGACGGCGTGAAGATAATCACCCATTTCCTGCACCTTTTCGAATTTCAGGGCGCCTCTGTATCTGACATCGATCAGGTCGTCCATAAAGGACAGATCATCCTTTCCGGAATAAAGGCTGCAATTGGCCCTGTCGTCGGAATAGGCTATGGTCCTGATAGAGGAGATGATCTTTCCTTCGAAGATATCAAAAGCGAAATGCGGATCATAGGGTTTGATGGCGTCTTCTGTCTTCCTCTTGCTGTTGGTGGCTGCCGTCATATCAAGGGTGTTAGCTGCCATTGAAGCGACGCCTGCCACAGCCTGGGCAGATGCTATAGCCTGCCCGATAAAGAAGGTTACGAGGAATGCGATCCATCCGAAGAGCAGGGTGCATATGATGCCTGCGATAAGAGGCAGGATAATGTTCTGGTAGAATGCCAGAGTTAAAAGGAAGATGGGAAATCCTATGACGGGACCCGTGATAAAGGCTACTGTCTTGGCCCTCTGCAGAGCCTTATCCACGAAATTGGGCTTAGGCATAGGCCAGGGCATGTAGTAGTAGGAATTTACGCAGGGATAAAGATCATTTATCTCAAACTTGGTGCTACACATGGGACAGCCGTCCACAAAGATCTTTGCAGATCCTGTATGACCGCAGTTGGGGCACTCGATGATGATATCTTCATCAGCGGGAGCTGTGGGATCTTCCCTGTCAATGATATGGCAGTAGACAACATCGTCAGAAGCTTCGTCACACTTGACATTATGGGTTCCGTCCGACATCACCGTTACGGCGTTGCAGTGCTTGTAGCAGTTGGTCATCTTAAAACCGGCGTCTTTGTACTCCCAGCCGGCACGCCTGTCGGGAGAAAGGTCGAAAGATCTGAAGGAGCTCTCCCCGGAACGGTCATCCTCGGATCGTTCAAAACGGGCGCTGTAGGAAATACCCTTGGCCTGAAGGCGCTTTTTGTGCTCAGAAAGGGCACGTCGCATATTGATGGATACCCTTGAGGGCATCTCACCTTTTGTATAGTAATTACCGATCTCATCCAGGAACGTATCACGAATAATTTCACACATGGCAGTTCTATCCTTTCTTTCCATATTCCACTATCTATGATTTTACACTATCTGCCGCCTTTTTCGGATAGTCTTTATGTTAGAATTATCCTGTACATGAAAGGAGCCGGGAGGGACTATGGAAGAGTTTTATATCGACAGTGACGGGATACGCCTTCATGCAAAACTGGACCGTCCGGCAGGGATGGAAAAAATGCCCCTCTGTTTCCTCGTTCACGGCTTTACGGGACACATGGAAGAGGAACATATCATCGCCGCAAAAGATGCTCTTCTGGAATGCGGCATATCTGTTCTCAGAGTAGAGATGTACGGCCATGGAGGAAGTGACGGAAACTTCTCTGACCACACTCTTTATAAGTGGGTGACAAATGCTCTTTCAGTCATCAGATACATAAAGGAAAGGGATGATGTGACTGACGTCTATATGTGCGGCCACTCCCAGGGAGGCCTTCTGACCATGCTCATGGGAGGTATGTGCCCGGATCTTTTTAAGGCCATAATACCCTTATCTCCCGCCTGGATGATCCCTGAGATCTCAAGAGAGGGATCGGTCCTCGGCGTGTCCTTTGATCCCTTTAAGATCCCCGAAAAGATAGTATGCGAAAAATGGGAACTTTCAGGAGATTATATCCGCGTGGCCCGGACTATCCATGTGGAAGACGAGATAGAAAGATACCACGGAAAAGTCCTGATCATCCACGGTGATGCGGATGAGACAGTTCCCTTCTTCTACGCACAGAGAGCGGCGGATCTGTATGAGAAAGCGGTCCTTGTTCCCATACATGATGCAGACCACTGTTTTAACGGTCATATAGATGAACTGAAAGATGCAATTAAGAGTATAATGATACACAGCAAAACTTAGGAGGCATATTATGGCAGCACCTGCAGGAAACTGGAACTTTACTGATTCAATGGGAATGAGTCACTCTGTGGCTCTTCAGAAGAACAAGATAAGCATCGACGGAGGAGAACCCGTCAAGATCAATAAATACAGATCTAAAGAGAGCAACATGATCGTATCTGTATATCAGATCC
Source organism: Clostridiales bacterium (assembly GCA_017612755.1). GTDB lineage: Bacteria > Bacillota > Clostridia > Saccharofermentanales > Saccharofermentanaceae > Saccharofermentans. The sequence continues at coordinate 2,955 of JAGAFH010000151.1, read as the reverse complement.
CCAATAACCAGGGCGACGATCTTAAGCTCTGCATCAAGGGAAAAGAGCCTGTTCTTGCAGTGAACGGAGTTAATGTAGCTACAGGTGAGAAGTATGCGCCGGATAAGATGCCCGGATGGATATGGGTCTTCTATATCCTCTTCATCATCGAGTTCTTCCTTGTTATGGGAGGAGCTATAGGCGGAGCCATTAACGCAGGCGGAGCTTTTTTCTGTTCTGCTATTGCCGTCGGCAAGAAAATGAACGGAGTTGCAAAGTTCTTTGCATGCCTCGGAGTATTTATTGCTGTTTCCGTAGTTGAAGTGATCCTTGCCATCGTTATCACCGGCGCACTTAACGGCCTGCTCTGATGCAAGACAGCCTTCATCCAATGGCTGTGAGAACACTAGGAGGATCATTCGTGAGAGTCGGAATAATCGGTTACGGAAGCATGGGAAAGATGCTGCTTTGGAAGTTTTCCGAAGCGGGATATAAAGATCTCATGGCCGCCAACAGGACATCTGAAAAGCTCAAGGAAGCAGAAGGTATATGTGAGATATCGGACAACAGAGGTGTTGCAGCTAATTGCGACATAGTCTTTGTCTGTGTAAGGCCCGGGGATCTGAAGACTGTTCTCGAAGAGATAGATGATGTTATCAGGTCCGGCGCCCTTCTTGTCTCCCTGAACGGAAGCGTTTCCTTTGAGTCGATCCATAAAGTTACCGGCAGTAAGACTGCAAAAGTCATACCAAGTCTTACTGCAGAGATCGGAAGATCCCAGACTTTAGTGTGCTTTGATGAAAGTGTTGAAGAAGAGGATAAGACGGCCCTTAAGGAGCTTCTTTCCTCCATCGGCGAAGTCATTGAACTGCCTGAGGATGAGATGGGAATGGGATCGGAACTGGTGAGCTGCATGCCCGGCTTTATCGCATCCATTTTTGATGTGATCTGTAAGTCGGCAGAAGGACATACTTCCATATCTAAAGACCAGATAGTCCATATGGTCCTTTCCACCATGAGCGCCACCGGCGATCTGATGCTTCAAAAGGGCATGTCTTTTGAGGATGTGGTAAACAGGGTCGCTACCAAAGGCGGCATCACCGAAGAGGGCGCAAAGGTGATCTACGGAAACTTCGGGGATACGGCAGACCTTCTTTTCGAAAAGACTCTTGAGAAGAGACGTCTTACTGCCGAAAAGGCTGAGAAAGATTTTTAAGATACTGTTCGATGGTATTCCTGATGGTTTCGGGACTGTCCTTCATGCCTCTTTTTACCCACAGGGTCGCTATGTTCCATATGGCGCCCACATTAAAGGCGACGATATAGTCGGGATCCAGGTCGCCGATCAGCTTTGAGAAGGGATTTCTCTCCCTGTCCGTGGTGCGGCTGACCTCCGGGAGGATCTCGTTTAATCTTATAAGGAGCAGATGCATCAGACCGTTCTTTTCCAGAAGCTCCAGAAGTTCCCTGTTCCTGTCACAGTATTCGAATATGACTGTCAGGGGATCTGTCCGGTCCATAAGCGCTTCCACATACTCCCCGGCCTTTATGTCTATGTATGAATTCAGAACATCATCTTTTGAACTGAAATTCCTGTAAAAGGTCTTTCTGACAAGATCTGTCTCAAGGACGATCTGCTTTACGCTGATCTCGTTATAGGGATACTTTTTCATGAGCTTTAAGAGAGCTTCTGTTATCTCTTTTTTTGACCTTACTGCTGAGGGGTTAGTTGATTTGTTCATGATGATCCTCCATGTGACACATATCCTTAAGATCGTGTATCTTTTCCTGAAAACATTGAAATTCCCGGTCTCTGATACTACTATAGCACAAAAGACACACTTGTGTAACTTTTGCGGATAAGGAGTAGAGATATGAAGGTTGTTATCATCAACGGAAGCCCCAGGACCCAGGGGTTTACCGCATCTGTCCTCAGGAACATGGAAAAGGCCCTCCGGGACAGGGGAGCTGAAGTGGATCTTATAGATCTCAGCCGGGTTTCCCTGTCCCAGTGTAAGGGGTGCTGTTCCTGTTACACTATGGGTTATTGCCCTATAGATGATGACGGGGAAATGATCTCTTCGAAGATCCGTGAGGCCGATGGTCTTATAATGGGATCTCCCACTTATGCAAGTAATGTATCAGGCTATATGAAGGTCCTCATCGACAGGGGGCACTTTGTAATCGAACAGCTTCTTCAGGGTAAGTACTGCGTGACTGTGGCAACAGGTGAGAACTACGGAAGTTCTGATGCAGGAAAGATCCTGGATAAGCTGATCCTTTATTCAGGGGGAAGACGCGTCTCAAAGATCGTCAGAAATGCTCCCTTTAACAGTATAAGGACTGATATGGGCGTGGAAGATCCGGAGGCTCTAAAGGCATCGGAAAAGCTTTTTACAGCCATATCAAAAAATAGAAGTTATCCCCTTCAGGCTGTTTATCACAAAATTGTCTTTTCCTTTGGGATAAAGCCTTTTGTAAGGAGAAAAGGGAAGACATACCAGGGCGTTATGGATAAGTGGAAAGAACTTGGAATAGATTTCAGATAAAGGAGGAAAATTATGAGAGAGTATCTGTTGTTGCTGCCGATCATCTTTATATTTCACGACATGGAAGAGATAGCTGGATTTGGATGGTTTTTTGGGAATAATCCCTGGCTTTACGAAAGGTTTCCCAAGGTCATGGATACATACCGGGGATTTACACACCAGGGATTTACCCTGGCCGTTTATGAGGAGTTTATACCCTTTTTCGGAGTGAGCCTTCTGGCATATTATTTTCCCTGTCAGGCCTTGTTCGGACTATGGTACGGAATATTCCTCTCTCTGGTGGGTCACTTCTTTATCCATATCGGACATACGGTCTACATCAGGAAATATATACCCTGCTTTATAACCAGCGTAATAAGCCTTCCCATAAGCGTGATCATACTCATAAAGTCCGCTCCTTTCCTTGAGGAAAGCGTGCTGACTATAT
>JAGAFH010000150.1 GCA_017612755.1 Clostridiales bacterium | reverse complement strand
TGTAAAGCATTACGCAAAAAGAGCTGTTGTCCGATAATCTTCCTTACCGCCCTGGGAAGCGAAGACAGTATACTCAAAGGCTATGATATCGGAGCCGATGAGTATATGGTCAAGCCCTTCTCCCTTAACGTCCTCTATGCCAAGTGCCTGGCGCTCCTGGCCAGGGCAGGCACCGGCAGGACTGACGAGAAGGTCCTCGAATGCGGAAGCATTAAGCTCTACCCTCTAAGAATGGAAGTAACCGCAGACGGAAAAGAGATCGTGCTGGCTCCCAAGGAATACCTCCTGTTAAAAGCCCTCATCGAGAATAAGGGAATAGTCATGGGCAGAAACCGCCTTCTTGACATCGTATGGGGAGATGATTTTGACGGCTTTGACAGAGTCGTAGACAACCACATCAAAAAACTCCGCCGTAAACTGGGGTCCGAAGGAGACCGTATCAAAACAGTGATCGGCGAAGGTTATAAGCTCACATAAGGAGATATCATGAAAAAGAAAAATATAAAAAAGCCGGAGTTTTTAAGCTATCTGACCGCAGCTTTGGTCCCGGCGCTTATCCTTGCGTTTCTGATCAATCTGGCCGGTTATTATTATGCAGACATGCTCGCCCGCGAGTCGATGACGATAACGGCAAACTTCCCCTCAACCCAGGAAAAGAACGCTCTTATCGATCTGTATTTTGAAGACCGGGATGAAGAAGCGGAAAGGGAATATCAGGAGATGCTGTCCACGATATATACCAGATACAGTTTTGATTGCTATGATTACTACGAACTGTACGACGGTTCCGATCAGATCTTCTCCACAAAGATCTCGGGGTTTGCAATCGTCGACAAAAAGTGTTACAGACTGACGGATGATCCTGAGTTCCAGAAAAAGTACCTGGAAACCTTCGGTGACATTCAGGTGGGCGACATGGATTACTGGCGCGCAGTAGTTGCAAGTACGGTCGTGATCTCATTTGACGAAAACGGAGATCCTGCCGTATCCCTCCTTAATCTGGGATACAGATCCCTCATGTTATCCTGTCCTGACGGAACGTATACTCCTACCGTTATAGAGGATATATATATAGACAGGGATAATATGGTATTCTATCCCGGAAAGGTAGAGTACTCGGATCTTAAAGAAAACTCACAGACTGTCGATCTTACTCCCGTAAATACCGAAGGGCTCGAACATATCGTCAGGGACGATCTCACCGCCGGTCTCAATTTCACAAGTTTTTTAAACCACCCCCACTCTGATAACGGCATAGTGTCAGACGACACATACGAACTGACTACAGAAGAAGGCAATACACTGACGTTAAGACACGTATCATACAAGATTCCATCTTTCTTCAGTCTCTTCCCGGTACAGTCGATACTTTGCTGGATACTGGTCACTGCCGTATGCTGCCTGTGCGCCTATTTCGTAGCCCGCTACAGATATGGTAAGGTCAAGGCCATGTATGACATGATCGAATACAGAAGGACAACGAGCAATGCCATGGCCCACGACCTTAAGACTCCTCTGGCGATCCTTTCCGCATATGCCGACAACATGGAGGAAGAACAGGATCCGGAAAAGATCCGTGAGTATTCCGCCAAGATCAGGGAGAATGTAACATCTGCCAACAGGATGCTGGAAGACATCCTGGATTTCTCCAGGAGTGAATCAGGAGCGGGCAGTTCCACTAAAGAAAACGTCTCTTTGTCCTGCCTTATCTCATCTTCACTTGACCGGTATTCTGCTATCTTCAATGAACATGGGATAACCATAGATAAAGGCGGAAAGGATCTGGCTCTCGTGACCGATAAAAAACTCCTTTCCCAGGCGGTGGATAACCTCATATCCAATTGTGCCAGACATGCCACCGAAAAAACGGCTGTCAGTATCGAAATAAAAGATGACTGTCTTATCATAAGAAACAGGACAGATCTTAAGACCGGTGATGTCAATGAACTCCTAAAACCCTACGTAAAGGGGTCCTCATCCAGGGGCGATACGGGAACCGGCCTCGGTCTCTCGGTAGCCAAAAACGACCTGGAGATCCTTGGATATAAACTTCAGATCGATCTGAAAGATCAGATATTTACCGCTTTGGTAAAGTTCAGATAACACAAAGGCTGTCCGGAAGATCCGGGCAGCCTTTTTCTTTTAAGATAATTCGGTCACGGATTTCATTTATTTTGCCTTCACCTGTCCGTTACCGGTTGTGTTAAAATCGTATCGGTGAATGATATGAAAAATGAACAGATAATGATCGTTGAAGACGACAATGAGCTTAACCGCGGACTTTGCACAGCCTTCAGATCCGAAGGCAGGAACGTAGTCTGCGTCAGTACGATAGCAGAGGCGGAGCAGCAGCTCGCCCTCTTTAAACCTTCCCTCATCCTGATGGATATCAACCTCCCCGACGGTTCGGGTCTTGATCTTCTCGGCATGACCAAGAAGAAGGATCCCACGATACCGGTCATCATGCTTACGGCAAATGACACTGATTCCGATATCGTAAAAGGTCTCGAGCTGGGGGCGGATGACTATATGACCAAGCCCTTTTCCCTGTCAGTCTTAAGAGCCAGGGTCAATACCCAGCTCAGAAGAAATGCCCGCCAGGCTCCGGATGATCTTTACGAAGGTGACGGCTATTCTTTTGACTTCAGTAAGATGATATTTAAGAAAGGGGACGAATCCTTCGAGCTCAGTAAGACAGAGCAGAAGATACTTAGGATCCTTGTGGCCAACAGAGGCATGACCGTCAGAAGAAATGATCTTATAGATAAGGTGTGGACAGACGGTTCGGAATACGTGGATGAAAATGCCCTTTCCGTATCCATAAAGAGACTTCGGGATAAGCTGGGAGCCAAGGAAAACATAAAGACCATCTACGGTCTGGGCTACAGCTGGCAGACGGCGGAATAGATATGGAGACTTATATACTGATCGGCGCATTGGTGGTCGCCCTGGGAGCCATAGCATTTTCTGTTTTCGAGCATATAAGGACACGAAGACTCTTAAAGTCCCTGTCGGATATGATCGATTCCGCTATAGAAGGCAGTTTTGAAGAGACGGCTTTTGATGAGAGCATGTATTCCCTTCTGGAATCAGAGCTCCACGAGTATCTTACCTCCTCTTCCCTTTCCGCAGCGAAAGTTAAAGAAGAGAAAGAAAAGATCAATATGCTGATCTCTGATATATCCCACCAGACCAAGACTCCCGTAGCAAACCTTCTGCTATACAGCGAACTCTTATCAGAAGAAGACCTGGACGAAAGTTCAAAAGAGAAAGTAGCTGCCATAAAGGCCCAGTCGGAAAAACTCAAGTTCCTTATCGATTCCCTGGTAAAGATGTCCAGGCTGGAAAACGGCCTCATGTCCTTTGTGCCGGTGGTATCTTCAGTGGACGAGCTTCTTGAGAGCATCACAGATTCCCTGTCAGCCAGAGCAGAAGCCAAGGGCATCACCATCACATACGAGCCCACACAGCTGTCCATAAAGTGCGATCCCAAGTGGACCTATGAGGCAGTCTTCAATATCGCTGATAATGCAGTCAAGTATACAAACAGGGGCGGAGTAAAGCTCTGCGCTAAAGAATATGAGATGTTCGTGCGGATCGATATCGAGGATACAGGTATCGGTATAAGCGAAGAGGAAAGCGCAAAGATCTTCTCCAGGTTCTACAGAAGCCGAGATGTCTCTTCCGAAGAAGGCGTGGGCATAGGTCTGTGTCTTGCCAGGGAGATAATAACCGGAGAGGGCGGCTATATAAAGCTGGAATCGTCTCCCGGAGAGGGCAGCAGATTCTCCGTTTATATCCCCAAGGGATAAATCTTTCAGAACTGTCATAATCTTCTCTTTTGTCGAAAGAATTGAGAAAGATTTAAAAGGGATAATCAAACCATCAAACAAAACGACAAAGGAGAAAGACATGGCTATTATAACAGCAGAAGATCTTAAGAAAACATACGGAAAAGGCGACAGCAGAGTCGACGCCTTAAGAGGCGTGGACCTTCAGGTCAACAAAGGAGAGTTCGTTGCGATAGTAGGAACTTCCGGAAGCGGAAAATCCGCCCTCCTTCATATGCTGGGCGGCCTGGACAGACCTACGGACGGTAAGGTGTTTATCGACGGTAAGGACATCTTCTCTTTGAAGGACGAGGCCCTGACCATCTTCAGAAGAAGAAAGATCGGTTTCGTATTCCAGTCCTTTAATCTTGTCCCCGTCTTAAATGTAATGGAGAATATAGTTCTTCCCCTGGAACTGGACGGCGCGAAAACAGACAAGCAGCATATAGACAACATAATAGAGATGCTGGATCTTAAATCCCAGCTTCATAAGCTTCCCACCCAGCTTTCCGGAGGCCAGCAGCAGAGAGTTGCCATCGCCAGGGCACTGGCAGGACGCCCCTCGGTTATCCTGGCGGACGAGCCCACGGGAAATCTTGACAGCAAGACATCACAGGATGTTATGAGCCTTTTCAGGGTAACCGCTGACAAATTCTCCCAGACCATCGTAATGATCACCCACAATACCGAGATAGCGCAGACCGCCGACCGCATAATCAGGATCGAAGACGGCCTTATCGTGAATCGATGAAAAAGAGGTGGCAGCTATGAAAGTCAACAGCAAAAAAGCTCTTTCAAGACTGAGCTTAAGATCACTTCTTGCTTCCAAAAAGCAGAACTTTATCACTATCATCGCCATCATCCTGACGACGGTACTGTTCACTACACTTTTTACAACCTTCATATCCCTCAGAAACACCCTGTCCCTTCAGCAGATGAAGGACTATGGAGATTCATCCTATGCCATTATGGCCATCGGTGATGAAGAGCA
>JAGAFH010000003.1 GCA_017612755.1 Clostridiales bacterium | reverse complement strand
GGAGCGCCCTCAAAGGAAGCTCTTATCAGGGCCGCATCTACTTAAGCTGCTATAGATCCTTCTCCCAAAGTGACTTCATCCCCATTGAAAGACCAGGTCAGCTCCGGCTCAGAAGCAGAAAGTTCCGGCTCTGTCATGGGAAGATCTGTAACAGTGTCATCAGGTACCACGATACCCTGAAGAAGGGACTCTTCTCTCATGGAGGGAGAAAGACTGTCCCAGTAAGATCCGGGGATAAGTTTATCAGAGGAAAAACAGATACCGATGGAATCGCTGTTCCTGTAGATGTCATGTCCGGGATAGATGTCTGATCCCGTGAGCTCATATCCGTAAGGTATCACCTCATATCCTTCCGGAACTATGTAATAAAGGACTGATCCGATATCGGTCAGTATCGTACGGTCATCCATGTTTTCGGTCTTGAAATATGAATAGTCCTTCAGGCAGAGAAGGTCCCTGAACTCATCGCAGGCCGGGTTTGATAAAGCCCAATAATATGCATATGTGGATACGCCCCTTCCGAGAGATGAATTCATGTTTACGGAAGATCCGCTGTACCTATGGAACTCATCACTTCCTTCAAAGAGCTTCATGGCGCAGATACCGTCATCATCGTAGTAATCGGCCAGCTCGGAAGGCCGTCTTGATTCCGCCGCATAATTGGCTCCTCCGGCGCTGAAGAGCGTGAAGCCTGATACCAGTATCGACACAAGAGTAAATGCCAGGACCAGTGTGCCCCTGTTCTTTTCGCTGTCAAACCTTCCGGGCAGGAAGGCCATGGTTAAGATAAAGATCCCAAGTACGGCAAGAGGTATTATGACCATGCTCTCCGTCACGGTACCGGTGATGATATTAAAGATAAGTATCACCCCGAATATGAAAGGCGCAATCTTCCTGTAGAAAGACTTCCCGGCCACAAGATCATCATATCCGCAGACAAGGACGTAAGAGATCAGAAGAGCAATAGCAAAGCTCCACCTGTTGGTTATATAAGACATGCCGTTGAACAGTTTCCCGAAAAAAGGAAATACCGAGAAGACGGCGCAGATGACCAGCAGGGACTTGACACTCAAAAACTCCTTCTTCCGTCTGAAGACCAGGACCGCAGCAACTATGCATGTGGCCGTAAAGCAGAGGCAGAGCCAGAGCTCTTCTTTGGGAGCCAGAAGATCCCCGGGTATGGCCTTGTAATAAGGCAGGGGATAAAAGGCTCTCAGGGCATGAACGCCTCCTGTGCTTCTCGTATCACCAAGGAAAGTATAAAGGGCCGGGAAAAATATCACTCCGGCCATCAGAAGTCCGGTAAGGGAATAGACGGCCATGTTTAAGGCAACCGTCAGATAAGACCTTATATCTTTCCCGTAGATCACTATCACCCTGACCACTGCATATACAACGGTCATGATGACCATCATGTAGAAAAAATAGATATTGCTCAGGACAGACAGGAAAACGGAAACGACCAGCAGATAGGGCTTTTCCTTTCTGATCACCTTCTCCGCGCCGGCGATGATAAGCGGCAGCATAACGACGGGGATCAGGAAAAACAGATGCCTGGCCGCATTATAAACAGCGAAGAAACTGAAGGCATAGGAAAGAGCTCCCGCCAGCACCCCCCGGGCATTCTTCTGACCTGTTACCTTGCACAGATACGAAAAGGACAGTCCGGAAAGATAGAGCCTGAACAGGGCGATAAAGCAATACAGGACGTACATGTTGCTTTCGATAAAAAAGACAGACAGAACGCAGAGAGGGGAACCGATGGCATAGTAATGGAGGACATTAAGGATATCTCCTCCCTCACCGAGGGAAAAACTCCAGGAAGGGATATTAAGGCTGTGGTCGATGAAGACGGTCTTCAGGACAGTCCTCAGATAGGATCCGTAGAACACAAGGGCGTTGTAATGCTGGGGCAGACCGTCAACGCACCACACCATCGTCCTTCCCGTAAGGAAGAACCACAGGAACACTCCAAAGGATGTAAACAGGAAAAGAAGCGTATACCTTAAAAGATACGCTTTATCCAAGATCCGTTCTTTTATGTCCTTCTTCCCCATAGATGGGATTATATCATCTATCTTTATATGAATAAAATCCGTTTATATTGTGCGGAGCGGAAGCGAGTGCTAATATCAGAAAGGTAGAGCTTTGTTTATAGAGGGAAACGATGGGTACCGCTATTGATCTTACATCCGTATTCGTATCCGATGCTATTGGCGTCCTGCTTCTGATCGTCATACTGGCAACCAGAGGATGGAGTCTGCCCGCCAGAAAAAAAGAGAGCCTTATGCTCTTCATCATTATCCTCTCATCCATCACCAACTGTCTGGCAGATGCCCTTATGTCCTATTACGACGGAATGCCGGGAAAACTGGTCTATGTAGTTTCCATGATCGGCAACACCTACCTTTATCTCTATAACCTGATCGTAGGTATCGGCATCATCTACCTGATCGTCGTCCATGTGGACAAGTCCTTTCTGAAGCTTCAGGAAGTATTCTTCCTGATCCTGTCAGTAATAGAGATATCCATCCTTATCATCAACCCTTTCTATCCTCTTGTCTTTTCCATAGACAGCCACAATATCTACCACAGGGAGAGCTTCTACTGGATATTCATACTGGCGGCCTTCCTGCTGATCGTATACGGTTACACTTTCTATTTCGTATCCAAGGTAAAGAACCCGTCCCTCCGTTATTTCCCTGTGTGGCAGTTCCTTCTTCCCATCCTTTTGGGCGTCGTGGTACAGAGCAGGATCTACGGCATTTCCCTTTTCCCGGTAAGTTTCGCCGTCGCTTTCTGCGGACTTGTTATCTGTCTTCAGAATGAGTGTATCTATATCGACAAGCTGACCGGTGTCTACAACAGATATGAACTGGACAAGCTGGGAGAAGGCATCGGCATGAAAAAGAACGAGCGTGTCGCCGGACTGATGCTGGACCTGAACGGCTTTAAGCAGATCAACGATACATACTCCCATGAAGAGGGGGATAAGGCCCTGGTGGCCTTCTCAAAGATCCTGGTCAACGTCATAAAAGGTGAAGGTGTGGTCATAAGGCTGGCAGGGGACGAATTCATCATAGTCGTCAGAAAGTTCAAAGAGGACAGCATCGACAGGATCAAAGAGGAGATCAATAAGGAATTGGATGCATATAACAGTACATCCGGAAAACCCTACAAGCTCTCAACGGCCATCGGCGGTTCCGTCTTTGACCTGGACGCCGAAGGTACAGAAGAATTCTTAAGTAAGATCGACCACCTCATGTATAAGGACAAAAAGGATTACTACAGGGATCACTCCAAGGTCTCGTCCTGAACGGTAAGGGGAAATAAGACTTCTGACCTGACGATGCATCCGTAGGGCCTGGCTTCGGTACTGTATGATAATTCTCCGCCGTAGTTCTCTGCGGCGCTCTTTATGTTCTTGATCCCGAAACCATGGTTCTTTTTGTCGGACTTTATGGTCTTCATCTCCCCGTCCTCTGTGAGAGGTTCTTTTGCGCAGGGGTTTGTCACAGAGATCATAAAGAACTTGTCTGTCTTCTTAAGATCAAGCTCCACTTTTTTCATATCATTATCCAGATCTTTAAGAGCCTCATCTGAAGCGGCCTCGATGGCGTTGTCCAGAAGGTTGGCCAGTATCTTGCACATATCCTGGGGAGATATCTTCATGCCGGAAAAAGAACCTACTGTCTTGAGGGTTATCCCCTTTCCGGAGGCTTCAGAAGTCTTGGTGGAGATTATGGCATCGGCTATGGTATCTCCCGTATGGGCAGAGACTTCCGCATTCTGCATATTATCCCCCATCTCCTGAAGATAATCCCGGAGCTTATCATATTCCCTGCTCTCCAGAAGGAGCATCATTACCTGGATATTGTTCTTCATGTCGTGTCTCATGCCCCGGACTTCGGTATCGGCTTTTGCCGCCGCCTCAAAGTATCTGGTCTGCTCCGAGATGAGTTCCTCATTGACAGTATTCAGTTCACGCAGATCGTTCCTCTCCTTCCTGGTGACCCTGATGTAGAAGAAGATGAATACCGAGAACAGGCCTAAGAGCATGGTGATGATCAGCGTAAGTTTTCTCTGGTTATCTATGAGGGAAAAATCCGTAACATACCCATCTCCCCTTTCATCATAGGACACCACAGAAAAGATGGACGAGAATATGGAAAGAAGGAAAAACATCAAAAGCAATACGGAGATCGGAAGAGGTACGTTATCCTTCTCCCCCCTGACCCTGTCTATAGCTATGAAGAATACTACTTCCAAAGCGAGGGCAAGGATATCAAATGTGAGATAGATCCCCAGCCTGACCCACGAAAGAGCATTATCCGGAGACAGGATCGAATATACTATCTCTCTTAAATAGGTGAAGATCTCATCAAAAGAAGCAATGATCCCCAGAGATAAGAGGACCACCACTATCCTTCTCCAGACCTTCCCTGAAAGCTCAGCCACCAGAAGTATCACAAGGGCCACATAAAGTATGATCGTGAACCCTTCCTTGGCATCTATGACCACAGTATTATCTGTCGTCCGGGTAAGGATAGCCATGACCGCCATGCTCAAAGAGACGGCCATGCTCATGATATAAACAAGCTTTCTGTTTTTAAATCTGTACTTAAGTACTCCGTCGATAAAGTAATCCAGAAGCAGGACGGAACATACCACAGGCATCATTACCATAATGATCTTGATAAATGAAAGGAGGGTCATCTGCCGTTCCTCCTTATATACTCGAAAAGCTCCTTCTTGGCAGAGGAAGCAGAGCCTCTGGCCACAGGCAACGTTTCCCCGTTATCCATCAGGACTTCCGTGGCGCTCATCTTTGTCACGTGACCCAGGTTTATGTAGTAGGATCTGTGGATCTTAAAGAACCCGCCGGTAAGTCCGTCCACCATCTTAACGGCATCGGAGAACTTCATACGGAGCTCCACCACGGAAGAAGTAAAGACGAACCTGACGCTGTTGTTGGCAGCCTCCACATAGATAAGGGAGGATATGGGGAAAATAAGTTCCTCACCATCCTTTTTGAGGACGATCTTCTCCTCCACCTTGAGCTTCTTCTCCAGGTCATTAAGGGTCAGCCTGAGCTTTTCTTCGTCGATGGGTTTTCCCAGGAATCTGAAGGCGTCCACCTCATATCCCTCCATGGCCATCTCCGTATGGCTGGTGGTAAAGACGATCGGAATATCCTTCGAATAGGACCTGATCAGTTTGGCAGTGCTCATACCGTCCAGTTCCTTCATCTCGATATCGAGGAAGACCGCATCCAGGTGAAAGCCGTTCTCAAAAGCCTTGATGACTTCAGCTCCGTCAGCATAGAGAAAGCAGCTTACGTCTTCCCTGCCGTAGACCGAGGATATCATGGAAGCTATCTGCTGCCTGAAAGCTCTCTCGTCATCTACAACGGCAATACGCATCACTGCTCTCCTTAAACACTTTTTTCGTTTTTCAGTTTACCACTTAACCGATGGTCTTTCCATTTTCCAGATTTACTGTCCTGGTGCCGTAGGAGGCACACTCGGCGGAGTGGGTGACCTGAAGGATAGTAAGGCCTTTTTCCTTGTTAAGGCGGGAGAAAAGTTCCATTACTTCCCTGGTGGAATTGGCATCCAGGTTACCTGTAGGCTCGTCGGCCAGGATCACCTCCGGATCTCCCAGTACAGCCCTGGCGATGGAGACTCTCTGCTGCTGGCCGCCGGACAAGGTGGCCGGCATGGCTTTTCTCTTTTCCGTAAGGCCGGTGATCTCCAATATCTCATCCAGCTCCTTCTTAAGTTCCGACTTTTTCTTTCCTGCCATGGTAAGGGGAAGAAGGATATTGTCCTCCACGTTAAGGTTCATTACCAGGTTATAGAACTGGAATACAAATCCCACCTTCTCCAGACGGAGCTTTGAAAGCTCCGCATCCTTCAAAGATCCTATATCCTTTCCGCAAAGTTCAATGTTTCCCTCAAAGTCTCTGTCCAGTCCTCCGATGAGGTACAGAAGTGTGGACTTACCTGATCCCGATGCGCCCATCAGGGAGACGAACTCACCCTTCGCCACATACATGCAGGCATCGTCCAGGACCCTGTTGAGATTTGTATTCTTTCCGAATGTCTTTCCTACATTTTTTACTTCGATAATCGTATTCATCTTTATATCCTCCGTATCCTTACTCATACTTGATCTGTTCTGATATCTTCATCTTCTTAAGGCTCCTTATGGGGAACAGTACCGTAAGGGTAAACAGTACCACCAGAAGCAGGAAGAAGAATATTACCGCAACCGGCGAGATATCCACCGGCATGCTTATACTGTCCGTATTTTCGATAGCATCGGAGATGATCTTGCAGAGCAGTACTCCAATGACCGTTCCTGTTCCCGCTGCCGTCAGCGAAGTCAGAAGGACTTCCCTGAAGAGTATCCCCGACAGCTGTCTCTTCGTCATGGAAGTGGACAGAAGTACGGCGCACTCCTTTTTCCTTCCCTCGAAGCCGATGAGCTGGTTGGTGATCATTCCGATACAAGTCATGCCCAGGGCCACGGCGATGATGGCGGTCATTATGGCATTGAACTTCCTCATGCTCGTCCGGGTCTCTTCTACGAGAGCCTGATGGGTCTTTACCTTGGTGTATGTTCCCTTTCCGTAAGTCTGCAGAAGAGATGCGGTGGTATCGGGATCGTCGCTGCAGATCAGGATCTCGAAGGGATTGTCGTTAAAGATGAGCTTATACTCATCCAGGTTCACGAAAAGACACGCTTTCGTTCCTTCAAGGCTCTCCAGCTCATAGATGCCGGCTACGGTATATTCTCTCTTTATGGGGAATACTCCGTCAGGGTCTACCGTTACGGTAAGGGTATCTCCTATGCTGACGCCTGTTCTGTTCGCATTTCTTCTGTCTACCCAGACTTCCCCGTCTCCGATCTGATCGGGAAGACCGTTAAATCCGGATAAGTATTTAAAGCCGCCCTCGGGAAGTCCGTAGTAGGAAAGATTGACATTCTTTTCCTCTTCATTGATACGCGCCTCTGAAATGGTAGTATAGATCATCTCAGAATCAGTCACCCCGTCCAGATGATCGATATATGTATAATATTTGGCACTCCTGGTAGTATCGGCGATAACATCACAGCTGTAAGCATCGAAGTTCATGGCATCCATTACGGAAGTCGTTACGATCATGATAACGATGGCCATGGCTGCTGTGGTCACGCAGAGGACTCCGCTTCCCACCGTGCTCTTCCTGGAGATAGTCTCCACACCGGCAAGAGCCCACTTTGCGTCTCCCCTCTTATCCGCTGAAGATCTTACAAGACCTGTCACCAGCTTAAGGAGCATGGGGAAAAGAAGTGCCAGAGAAGTAACAGCGCAGACTATACAGAATGTGGCTGCGATCAGGCTGCTTCTGAAGAAGAACAGTACTGCAGCAAGCACCAGGAAAACGATGCCTGTGACCGTAAGGCTCTTACTGAACCTGTAAGCCGTATCCCTGTTGTCAAAGATGATATCCCTGATAGATGTCTTAAGGGCCTTCAGTACAGCCCGGAGAGGTATAAGGCACTCGATCACTATAGCTCCGATGACAACGCCGAGGACCAGAGCCAGAGACATGCGGGGGATATCATAAGCGATGGTCTGTCCGTTAGAATCGCTCATAGTGAACATGGAACTCAGCATAGGATCTCTTATGAGACCGTAAAGGATCAGTGCCGGGATGCATCCCAGGATGGCATAGATGACATTTTCGAGAAGAAGTATCCTCGCGGTTCCTGCCGAGCTCATACCCAGGCTTCGAAGGGTCCCTACAAAGGACATCCTCTCAGCCACGATCCTGTTACAGATAGAGACGGTAACGAAGATAACAAGAAGGAATGTGATGGCAAACATAAGATAGAGGAAGGCCTTAAGTTCGTTTACCATATTCATATCCTGCTCGGTGGCTGCCATGGTGATCACGGTAGCGTCTGGATACCTGTCCTCAAGTATCTGCTTTGCCTCATCCAGT
>JAGAFH010000018.1 GCA_017612755.1 Clostridiales bacterium | reverse complement strand
GTTAAAGGTGGTAGTTGACTGAAATCCGGACTTGAATGCGCATTCTGTTATGGAAAGGTCTTCGTCTGACAGAAGCCGGATAGCTGTCCTTATCCTGACCGTGGACAGGTAGTTTGGGAAAGAGGTCTGCATATACTTTTTAAAGAGCCTGGAAAAGTAGTGGCGGCTCAGACCGGCTGCTGAAGCCACATCAGTCTCATCTATATCTTCGGAAGAATGCTCAGCGATATAAGAGCAGATAGTGCGTATATAAGTCCAGGCCTGATCTCCCATATCATCTGTGCCAAACTGTTCTCTTTTTTGTCTTATAACATACTCTCCTATAAGAAGGATGATCTCATATGTTATGAGCTTACATCTTGTTTCCCTGAGGGTGTCGCTGCTCATAAATATATCCCTGATATTAGAGATCTTTTCAAAAATTGCCTTAGAAAGCTCCGGTTCTTCCTTTGCGCGTATTAAATGACACCGGTTCATAAGTCTTGAGATGGATATCAGATCCAGGTTGTTCTCAAGGAGGTCAGGGGAGAACTGGATGAACATAGAACCGTTTTTGGGTACGGCCACTACCTGATGGATCTCTCTGGGCCAGCAGAGGATGATATCTCCCTTCATGGCTTTAATATCAGTATCTCCGATCTTATAGCGGAAGTTATCTTTAAGGACTGCGGTGAATTCTGCGGCGCTGTGCCAGTGGGCAGGATAGCTTGAGGGCGCATTCTCGTAGGTAATGGAGATGCCTGAAAGAGTACTGTAATTGATTATTTCCCTGACGTCATTTTTCATGCCTTTAATATAGCAAAAAATGGGCAAAACTCAACAATAATCTTTTGGTTTTGTATTTGTATGAGACTTAAAATATCAGTAAATACATTTGAAGGAGGCTCATATGGATAATTTCAGTTTTTATTCACCCACAT
Organism: Clostridiales bacterium; assembly: GCA_017612755.1. GTDB lineage: Bacteria > Bacillota > Clostridia > Saccharofermentanales > Saccharofermentanaceae > Saccharofermentans. The sequence continues at coordinate 1,737 of JAGAFH010000018.1, read as the reverse complement.
TCTTTGAGTTCGGTAAGAAGGCTGAGGAGAAGGCAGGAAAGCTGGTAAAGAGATTTGGCGGTTCTAAGGTCCTTATCCACTACGGCGGAGGATCTGTCGTCCGTTCAGGGCTTCTGGACAGGGTAAAGGCTTCCCTTGAAGCTGAAGGCATCCCCTTTGTTGAGCTGGGTGGTGTTAAGCCCAATCCCAGAAGCGGTCTTGTTTACGAAGGTATCGAACTGGGAAAGAAGGAAGGAGTGGACTTCATCCTGGCAGTAGGTGGCGGATCCACTATAGATTCCTCTAAAGCCATAGCTGCAGGAATGGTCTATGACGGAGATTTCTGGGACTTTTATCAGGGGAAGGAGATCCTGCAGGCACTTCCTGTGGGAACAGTCCTTACCATCGCCGCTGCAGGAAGTGAAGGAAGCCCCAACTCTGTTATCACCAACGAAAACGGAATGTTTAAAAGAGGGGCCGGGGGCGATGCCATAAGGCCCAAGTTCAGTATCCTTAATCCGGAGCTGACCCAGACACTTCCTCCGTTCCAGACAGCTGCCGGAGCTACTGATATCATGGCTCATCTTTATGAGAGATATCTTACCAATACTACTGACGTTGAAGTTACTGACAGGCTTATCGAGGCTCTTCTTCTTACTATGAAGAATGAGGTGCCCAAGGTAATCAAAGATCCTGATAACTACGAGGCAAGGGCAAATATCATGTGGGCAGGGATGATGGCCCACAACAACTCCTGCGGCGTCGGAAGATCCCAGGACTGGAACAGCCATACTATCGAACATGAACTGTCTGCCCTTTACGACGTGGCTCACGGTGCAGGCCTTGCAGTTACGATGCCCGCTGTCTTCAAGTATGTAATGAACCATAACATTATGAGATTTGCCCAGGCGGCTGTCCGTGTATGGGGCTGCCAGATGGATTTTGAGCATCCCGAAAACACAGCCCTTGCAGGTATCGAAGCTTTCAGAAGTTTCCTGATCTCCATCGGAATGCCAAGCAATTTTGAAGAGCTGGGGGCTAAGGAAGAAGATATCCCTGAACTGGTCAAAGTCCTCTGCTATGGCGACGGAAGAGACGGCAAGATCTCCGGCTTTGTCACCCTGGACGAAAATGACTGCACAAAGATCTATCAGATGATGGTCTGATAAGGAGAGAAAGATGAAAAAGAGAGCACTGTTTATAGGCGGCACCGGTACCATAAGTACCGCTATCGTAAAAAGACTTGTAAATGAGCTGGACTGGGAAGTATGGGTCCTCAACAGAGGGAACAGATCTTCTGTCCTTCCTTCCGGAGTAGTACAGGTAACATGTGATATCAATGATGAGAAAACTGTCCTTGAAAAGCTGGGAGATACCACCTTCGATACGGTCTGCGAATTCATTGGTTTTACAAAAGATCAGATCGAAAGGGATGTAAGGCTCTTTAATGGCAGGACAAAGCAGTATATATTTACCAGCTCCGCTTCCGCGTACCATAAGCCGGCAGCAAGCTATATGGTTACGGAAGGAACGGCGCTCGCCAATCCCCACTGGGAGTATTCGAGGAACAAGATCGCCATTGAGGAGATCCTGATGAAGGCGTACCGGGAGGAAGGGTTCCCGGTGACGATCGTGCGGCCGAGCCATACCTACGACGAGCGGAACGTTCCGCTGGGGGTGCACGGGAACAATGGCTCCTGGCAGGTAATCCGGCGTATGCTGGACGGGAAACCCGTCATCATCCAGGGCGACGGGTCC
>JAGAFH010000149.1 GCA_017612755.1 Clostridiales bacterium | reverse complement strand
TTTCCGACACATGTGATGCTATTACTGCCACAATGCTGGCAAGAGAGGTATCCGACGGGATCATCGCTCCCGGCTACACAGATGAGGCTCTTGAGATCTTAAAGACAAAGAGAAAGGGCACATATAACGTTATTAAGATCGACGAGAACTATGTACCCGCTCCCATCGAGACAAAGCAGGTATACGGCGTTTCCTTCGAGCAGGGAAGAAACGAGCTTGATATCAACGAGGGCCTTTTCGAGAATATCGTTACTGATAACAAGGAGATCCCTGAGGACAAGAAGATCGACCTTCTTATCTCCCTTATCACACTTAAATATACCCAGTCCAACTCCGTCTGCTATGTTAAGGACGGTCAGGCTATCGGTATCGGTGCAGGACAGCAGTCCCGTATCCACTGCACAAGACTTGCAGGTAACAAGGCTGATATCTGGTGGCTCCGCCAGCATCCCAAGGTCATGGGCCTTCAGTTCGTTGACGGCATCAGAAGACCTGACAGGGACAACACCATCGACGTTTATATCTCTGACGAGCACGACGATGTTCTCGCTGAGGGCAGATGGCAGGAGCTCTTTAAGGTTAAGCCCGAAGTCCTTACAGAGGAAGAGAAGAAGGAGTGGCTTAAGAAGAACGATAACGTATCCCTTGGTTCCGATGCATTCTTCCCCTTCGGTGACAACATCGAAAGAGCTAAGAAGAGCGGTGTTAAGTATATCGCCGAGCCCGGCGGTTCCATCAGGGACGATCATGTCATCATGACATGTAACAAGTATGGAATGGCTATGGCCTTCACAGGCATCAGGCTCTTCCACCATTGATCGAAAGAAGTGTTTAAGATGGAAAACGAATCATTTATAACGATGCCTAAAGGTTTTAAGGCTAACGGCGTCTCCGCAGGAATGAAGTGCGAAGATCCGGCCAACATCAATAAGGATGATCCCAAGTCCTCCTATCTTGATGTGGCTTTAGTAGTATCCGATGTACCTGCTTCTATTGCAGGTGTCTATACATCAAACCTAGTAAAGGGCCACTCCCTTGAAAGGACTATCTCCAAGATAAGCTCCGGAAACAAGGTAAGAGGCATCATCGTTAACAGTAAGAATGCCAATGCCTGTGTAGGCGCTGTCGGAAGGGAAGATGCGGATCTTATTGCTTCAAAGGTGGCAGAGGGATTAGGCTGCACAGCAGATGAGATCATGACTGCCTCCACCGGAGTTATAGGTGACCGTCTTCCGGTAGAAAAGATCACAAAAGTGATCCCTGGACTTGTAGAGGGACTTTCAGCTGAAGAGGAGACGGCCCATCTGGCAGAATATGCCATGATGACAACAGATACTGTTCCCAAGGAAGTATCTGCTGTCCTGACCCTGGCTGACGGCTCTGAAGTTAAGATCGCCGGTATGGCCAAGGGATCCGGAATGATCCATCCCAATCTTGCCACCATGATCGGTATCTTTACCACTGATGCGGATATAGACAAGGGTCTTCTTCAGAAGATGCTTAAGGATGCTGTTTCCCATACCTTTAACAGAGTCAGCGTCGACGGTGATACTTCAGTATGCGATATGGTTGTCATCATGGCAAACGGCCAGTCCGGTCAGAAGATAGAAGAGGGTTCCGAGGATGCACAGATCTTCTCAGAAGCCCTTACAAGTCTTTCCCTTGATATCGCCAGGATGCTGGCATCAGACGGTGAGGGAGCCACAAAGCTCATCGAGATCGAGGTATCAGGTGCCGCCTCTGCTGAAGATGCAAAGCTCATCGTTACATCTGTGGCAAGATCCCCTCTTTGTAAGACCGCCTTCTTCGGAATGGATGCCAACTGCGGAAGGATCATGACCGCCGTAGGATATTCGGGAGCGAAGTTTGATCCTTATAAGATCGATATCGATCTGGGAGACCTGCCGGTCTACAGGGACGGATGCGCTCTTCCCTTTGATGAGGAGGAAGCTGACAGGATCCTTCACGAGCACGATATAAACGTGAAGATAATGCTCCATGAAGGTGAATATGGTGACAGGATGTTCACCTGTGATTTCTCTTATGACTACGTGAAGATAAACGGAAGTTACAGAAGCTAAAGGACAGGGGCTGAAAAGCCCCTTTCTTTTATCTTTTTAATAAAAAACCCCATTTAAACTGTTGGAGATTCCACAATATATTGTTATGATATTATGTTGTATACAGTAAATATGGGGGTAATTATGGCAAGAAAGTCAGATTACGGTAATGACAGTATCTCGATGCTGAAGGGCGCTGACCGTGTCAGGAAACGCCCTGCGGTCATCTTCGGTTCGGATGATCTGGAAGGATGCATCCATTCGTTTTTCGAGATCCTTTCCAATTCTATAGACGAGGCCAGGGAAGGCCATGGTAAGCAGATAATAATCTCAAGATTTAAGGACGGATCACTGCAGGTTGAGGATTTCGGCCGCGGTATCCCCCTTGACTACAATACCAAGGAAGAGAGATATAACTGGGAGCTTGTTTACTGCGAGCTCTATGCAGGTTCCAAGTATGACAATAATGCCGGAGGAGATTATGAGTTCTCCCTGGGCCTTAACGGTCTGGGCGCCTGCGCTACCCAGTACGCTTCCGAATATTTTGAAGTAACTGTCTTCAGGGACAAAACGAGATATGACCTTTCTTTTAAGAAGGGAGAAGTGGTAGGAGAACTTAGAAAGGAACCCTACAGGTTTAAGAGGACCGGTACTATCCAGAGATGGAAGGCGGACCCCGAAGTATTTACCGATACGGTGATCCCTTTCGAAAGACTCAGGGATATCGTAAAGAAACAGTCTATCGTCAACGGGGGTATCGAGTTCGTATTAAATGACGAGATAACCGGAAATAACGAGACTTTCCTCTGTCCTGACGGTATCGCCGGATACTGCGCAGAGCTCAATGATATGAAGGGCATCACCGAGCCTTACAAGTTTGAAGGAGAAGGCAAGGGTAAGGATGCAGATGACAGACCTGTCTATAACGTAAAGGGTGAGGTAGTATTCTGCTTCAACAATACTGTTAACGAGATCGAGTATTTCCATAACTCCAGCCCTCTGGAGCACGGCGGATCTCCGGATAAGGCCGTTAAGAATGCATTTGTTGCCGAGATCGACAAGCAGATCAAGGCCAGGGACAAATATAAGGCCAATGAGGCCAAGATCAGGTTCGAGGATGTGCAGGATTCACTGATCCTCATATCAAGTACCTTCTCGACCCAGACTTCCTACGAGAACCAGACTAAGAAGGCCATCAACAATAAGTTCGTCCAGGACTTCATGACTGACCTGATCAGAAAGAACCTGGAAGTATGGTTCATCGAGAACAAGTCCATGGGTGACAAGGTGGTGGACCAGATCCTGATCAACAAGAGATCCCGTGAGAATGCGGAGAAGACCAGGATCAACATCAAAAAGCAGCTGACCGGTAAGATCGACATCAACAACAGGATCAAGAAGTTCGTTGACTGCAGATCCAAGGATACGGATAAGAGGGAACTCTATATCGTTGAGGGTGATTCCGCTCTCGGTTCCGTTAAACTGGGACGTGATGCGGAGTTTCAGGGAGTTATGCCCGTAAGAGGTAAGATCTTAAACTGCCTTAAGGCGGACTACGCTACTATCTTCAAGAGCGAGATCATCACCGATCTTGTTAAGGTATTGGGCTGCGGCGTGGAGATATCCAATAAGCACAGTAAGGATATGAGCGCCTTTAACCTTGATATGCTCAGATGGAACAAGATCATAATCTGTACCGATGCCGACGTGGACGGATTCCAGATCAGGACCCTTATCCTTGCTATGATCTACCGTCTTATGCCTACCCTTATAGAGAAGGGCTTTGTCTATGTGGCCGAGTCACCTCTTTTCGAGATAACGCTTCACAAGAAGGGCAAGAAGAACGAGGATGAGACC
>JAGAFH010000148.1 GCA_017612755.1 Clostridiales bacterium | reverse complement strand
TACCATGTATAAGATGGGACTTCTTACGGGAAACAGGACCAAGTCAGCCAACGTGGTAGGCCAGACCATGAAGCTCAACCCCCACGGCGACCAGGCTATCTACGATACCATGGTCAGACTTACAAGGGGTAACGGAGCCCTTCTACATCCTTATGTGGATTCAAAGGGTAACTTCGGTAAGCAGTATTCCAGGGATATGCAGTGCGCCGCTCCCCGATATACGGAAGTAAGGCTCGAAAAACTCTGTGAGGAGCTCTTTAAGGGCATCGACAAAGATGCTGTGGATATGGTGGATAATTATGACGGCACCCTTAAGGAGCCGGTACTTCTTCCTGCCACATTCCCCTCGGTCCTGGTCAATGCCAACCAGGGTATTGCCGTAGGTATGGCCTCCAATATCTGTTCCTTTAACATTAAGGAGGTCTGCGATGCCACTATCGCTTATCTCAAGGATAAGGAGTGCGACCTTCTTGAATATATGCCTGCTCCTGATTTTTCCGGCGGCGGACAGATCTTATATGACAGGGAGCAGATGCAGTCCATATATGAGACTGGTAAGGGATCTATCTTAGTAAGATCCAAGTATAATGTGGATAAGAAGAACAACCTTATCGAGATAACGGAGATACCTTATTCCACCAGTTCCGATGCCATCATCGACAACATCGCCGACGTGGTCAAGCAGGGTAAGGCTAAAGAGATCACCGACAACAGGGATGAGACGGACCTGGACGGTCTTAAGATCACCATCGACTGCAAGAGGGGTACCGACCATGAAGCCCTGATGACAAAACTCTTCCGCTTTACAAAGCTCCAGGATACATTCTCCTGTAACTTCAATATCCTCATAAACGGAAATCCCAGGGTCCTGGGCGTAAGAGAGATAATCGAGGAATGGCTCAACTGGAGAAGGGGATGCCTTTCAAGAGAACTCAGCTTTGACCTTAAGAAGAAAAAGGACAGGCTCCACCTTCTGGAAGGTCTTGAGAAGATCCTTCTCGATATAGACAAGGCCATAAAGATAATCAGGAATACGGAACTTGAGGAAGATGTTGTTCCCAACCTGATGAAGGGCTTCGGCATCGATAAGATCCAGGCGGAATACGTAGCCGAGATCAAGCTCCGCAATATCAATAAGCAGTATATCATCAACAGGATCGCCGACAGGGAGAAGCTGGAGAAGGATATCGCCGATATCGAAGATATCTTAAGCAAGCCCAGAAGGATCGACAAGATGATCGCTGATGCCCTGGCTGAAGTTTCCAAAAAGTACGGCCAGGAGAGAAGATCAGAGCTCGTAATGCACGAGACAGTCAAGCACTTCGAGCCTGCCCAGATCATCCAGGACTACAGAGTCCACCTTATGCTCACAAGGGAAGGTTATCTTAAGAAAGTCACCATGAACGTTCTTAAGAAGACGGAAGACCTTAAGCTCAAGGACGGAGATGAGATCGTACAGGATATCGAGGCGGAGAACAGATCGGAGATCCTTTTCTTCTCCGATAAGTGTAATGTCTACAAGGCCAAGACCTATGATTTTTCAGACCATAAGTCAAATGACTTCGGATCCTTCCTTTCCAGCGAACTGGAGATGGAAGAGGGAGAGAAGGTCCTGTTCATGCATGTCACCACGGATTATAAGGGAAAGATCCTCATCGGATTTAAGAACGGCAAGGCGGCTCTTTTCCCAGTAAGCGCTTATGAGACTAAGCAGAACAGAAAGAAGCTCATCAACGGTTATTCCGACAAGTCGGAGGCTGTTTCGTTCCTGTGGATATCTGATGAGGATGATCCTGATCTTGTAGCAAGATCTGATCTTAAGAAGGCTGTTGTATTTAAGTCGTCCCTTATTCCTTTCAAGACCACCAGGACTACCCAGGGCGTTCAGCTCCTTGTTTCCAAGAAGGGTTCGTCCCTTATCGAGATAGCGCCTCTTTCCGAGATAGGCATTACCGATCCCGAGTACTACAGGGTAAGAAAGATACCTGCTATAGGTTATTATATAAAAGAGGATTCTTTTGAGAATCGCCAGATAAAGCTTTTTGACGACATCTGACGGAGGATAAGGGATGAGTATATCCGGCGGGAATATCTATAAGGGATTAAACGGGAAGGAGACTCCGGTCACCGGCCATAAGATCTCTGCTCTTCTCGCTGTCCTCCTTATGGGACTTCTCCTGTCACTGATATTTATCAACAATATCAACCTGAAACGGGAGATGACGGCTTTCCCTGAATTCCAGCAGGCGATAGAGCGGGGCGACTACCAGGAGGCCCTTCAGATGTACAGGGTCATCCATGACCGGGTAGTTGCTGCCGATGCCTCCGAATCCGACAAGTACGAGCAGGACAGGGAAGTAATGGCCCAGATGGAAGAACTGGTGGATACAAAGCTTGAATCCATCGAGTATCTGATGAGGACGGAAAGATATGAACTCTCTGCCGAGGATATCCTTTTCATGAACGAGATGGAGGAGCTGACTTCATCCCAGATATCCGGGTGGCTCAGAGATCTCTGCGAGGAGTTCCTGCTGGGATCTATCGAGAAGCCGGACGTTATCTTTATCTTTGACCAGATGTCCGGGATCGGCAATATATCTGCTTCCGCAACTCCGCTTCTTAAAGAGATAGAGACCATAGAGATGGCCAGGGGAGACGTTCAGACTGCTGAAAGCGAATATGACCAGGGAAACTATATCAAGGCTGTCCAGATATACCAGGAAGTAACCGAGAATTATGAAGGTTTTGTCTATGATTTCTCTGTCTCCAGGGTCACCGATATCAAGGACGTTATGTATGAACCAATGCTGGAGGAGGGAGAGCATATGCTCCAGCGTTTCATGTTCTATTCCGCTGAGACCCTGCTCTCGGATATGGCTGTCATCTTCCCGGATGACGAAAGGATCAATGCAGATCTTATAGAAGCCACATCCCATACCCAGCCCTGTGAAGTATACAGGGGTTCTGTGGAGGTCCTCTGCGTCAGACAGCTGGTGGCAGATACTACCAGGATCTATGCCGACAACTATGTAGGTTACGATAAAGGATTGTATCTGACTACTACCGAGTTTTCGAACATGCTTCAGGAACTGTACGAAAACGATTATGTTCTCGTAGATGCCGAGACCCTGGCAGATCTTTCCAGTGATACTTTTATCATAGAGCAGGATCTGGTGGTCCCCGTAGGCAAAAAGCCCCTGATACTTGTTATCGAAAACCTGGATTACAGCGCATATACGTACAATAAAGGCCTTTGCTCCAGACTTGTGCTCAATGAGCAGGGCCAGGTCTGCGGAGAGTATGAGGACGTTAACGGAGACACATATATAGACAGGGAAGCGGAGGCAATAGGAATACTTGACGCTTTTGTGGAAGAGCATAATGATTTCTCCTACAATGGTGCCAAGGGAGTCATTTCCCTCTGCGGATACGAATCCTGCTTCGGATATGTGGTAAGTGAAGATGAGGTGGATGACAGAAATACTGCTCTTTCCGCCATGGGAAGACCTTCCGTTGATTTCTCGGATACCGATATCGAGAACAACCGAGCAGTAGTCTCTGAGATAATGGATGTGCTTGAGGATACGGGCTGGAAGATCGCTTCATCGACATATGGCAATATTAATGCATATGATGCGGATATGGATGAGATCGTATCCGATACGGAAAAGTGGATGGATCAGATAGGCTCCCTGACAGACGGAGTCCACATGATCGTATATCCGGGAGGAAACTACATATACGGTACCGATCCCAAGGCTGAATACCTGAAGGAAAACGGTTTCAGGATCTTTTTCGGCATAGGTTCAAACCCTTACTATATCTACGGTAATAACTATCTGTATTATGACAGGGCCATAATAAGTCCCGACTCTCTCGTCAACCTTGATTACTCCAGGCTCTTTGATGCTGACGATATCTTAGACCCTGAAAGGACCGGTGCACCCGTAGTATCCGAAGAGTCATAATGGCTACCGTCATGTTAAATTTATATGTCCATTTAAAGATGCGGGTGGATTGAAATCAAAAATAAATATATAATTATCAAAGATTGAATATATAAGGAGAGGTACTATGGCAAAGATCGATAACCTTTCAAAGTATGAGGAGAACGAGCCCATTATCTGGAAAGACAGAAAGCGCATCCTTGGCATGCCCATCTCTTTCACTAGATACAGTTTTGATCACAATAAGTTCTATACCAAGATAGGACTTTTCAATCTGACTTCAGATTCGCTCCTTCTTTACAGGGTCCTTGATATCAAGCTTACAAGGACTTTCTGGCAGAGGATCTTCGGCGTTGGAACAGTTACTCTTGTTTCTGCGGATCAGTCAACACCTAATCTTATGGTCAAGAATATCAAGGATTCTGAACGCGTTAGAAACGTCCTGAGCAAGATCGTTGAAGATGAGAGAGATGAGAAGAGAGTACTCGGCAAGGAAATGTTTGGTGCTGCCGGTGCATTTGATATGGAAGGCGTTGAGCATCCCATCGATACCATTTAAGTGAGGATAGTTCGTGGAGACCAGACTGGACAGATACGAAGGTGTCAGAGAGAACAAGATCAATCAGCTTAAAGAGTTGATCGACAAGTATGACAATATCGTTTTTCTGGGCGGTGCCGGTGTCTCTACCGAAAGCGGCATCCCCGATTTCAGAAGCGGTGACGGTATCTATAACCAGGAGAGCGGTTTTGCATACAGGCCCGTAGATATCATTTCCCATTCCTTCTTCGTTGAGCATCCCGAAGAGTTTTATGATTTCTACAAGAGAAAGCTCCTTTATCCCGATGCCAAGCCCAACAAGGCCCATTATGCACTTGCAAGACTTGAGCGACAGGGCAAGCTGATGGCGATCATCACACAGAATATCGACCGTCTCCATCAGGATGCAGGTTCAAAGAATACCATCGAACTTCACGGTTCCGTTTTCAGGAATTACTGTATGGACTGCGGGAAGAAATTTAAGCTTGATTATGTGGTGGAAAGCGACAAGGTTCCCAGATGCGACAAGTGCGGCGGGATCGTAAGACCCGGTATTACCCTTTATGAGGAAAACCTTGAGCACGACAAGGTGGATGCAGCGATCAAAGCCCTTAAGAAGTGCGATCTTCTTATCATCGGCGGCACATCCCTTACAGTTTATCCTGCAGCCACATTCTCCCAGTTTATAAAGCATGACAGGATAGTAATTATCAATAAGAGTTCCACATATCTTGATCTTTCGGCAATGCTCACGATCCACGACAGCATCGGTTATGTACTTGAATCTGCCGTTCCCAAGAGAAGGTCGCCCGAGCAGCTGGAGCATGCAAGGAAAGTCGCTGCAAAGAGAGAGGCAGCTAAAAAACGGAAGGCAACTATGGATGCCAGGAAGGAAAAGGAAGGATAAAACGTGACAGCAGACATCTCTTTTTATGAAAGCAGATCCGAAGAGGTATCGGATCTCATCAAAGTAAAGGAAAAGGCCGACCGCAGAATAAGTGCTCTGCGGCTTATTTTTTTCCTGCTTTCCGCAGTTTCTTTGATATGCGGAAAGGTTTTCGGCAGAAATATTATACTGTTCGTATTGGCCGGGATACTTTTTGTTATCTTTATGGGCCTTTGCATCTATCACGGGAAGATAAAGAATGAACTGTTATTCCTCCAGACCAAAAAGGAAGTAACAGATCTTTATCTTTCCAGGATATACGGGTGCTTTGATGAACTGAAGGATAAGGGGACAGAGTTTTCCGACAACAAGCATGACTATGCTACTGATCTTGACCTGTTTGGAGAGCGATCCCTTTTCGCTCTTTATAATATCTCAGAGACCGGCTACGGTAGAAACATGTTCTCAAGGTTCCTTAAGGGCAAGGATGATATCCCTGAAAAAGCCCAGGATATGGTAAAAGATCTGCTTCCAAGAAAAGATCTTCTTATAGATTATCAGGCCACGGCAAAGATCATTAAGATGGACAGATACAAAAATGCCCTGGCAGATTTTTCTGACAGGAAAAAGGATATCGGCAGTAAAAAGCGTTTGCTTTATAAGGCTCTGCCATGCCTTTGGATAGTACCTGTCATCATGGCCGTTATGGGTCTTGATATAGCAGGTGCAGCAGTTTCTGTAATACTGCTCATCGATCTTGTGGTATGGTCTTTGATCTCAGCCGAGTATAAGGAGGATCTTTCGAAGACCCAGTGGATATCTGAGCATGCAGAGGCTCTTACTAAACTTTATACCCTTCTGGAAAAGGAGGAGTTTAAAGATCCTTCCGTTAAAGAACTTGTTTCAAAGGGGGCCGGAGAAGGAGGAAAGGTATCCTCTTTCCTGAAGGAGATCTCAGGAGCATGTAATCTCTGTTCTTTAAGATCCCAGCCTATATTTGCCCTCATCTTAAATGCAGTCTTTCCTTTTGATCTTTTCTGTGCCGACCGGATATTTAGGATGGCTGTTAAATACGGGGATAATTACAAAAGATCATCAGAAGCACTTCCTCTGATCGAGGCTTTAATGTGTGCAGCTGTTCCCGGTCTTATATCAAAGAACAGTACTTTCCCGGAGTTCATTGAAGATAACGGGAATATATCTTCACAGGCTTACTTTAAGGGACAGGATATCTGCCATCCGCTCTTAGATCCCGCAAAATGCGTTTCAAATTCCATAGAGCTTTCAGGCAATACTGCGCTTATCACCGGATCTAATATGTCCGGTAAGACAACCCTCATAAGGACTGTCGGTACCATGTGTGTTCTGGCTTACATGGGCTCTCCCGTACCTGCATCATCTGTTCTTATGGGCAGGATGAAGATAGTCAGCTCCATGAGGATCGTTGACAGCATCGAAGAGAACATGAGTACATTTAAGGCCGAACTTGTGAGGATCGGCAGGATAGTTGAGGTGTCAAGGGAAAACAGGCCTATGCTGTTCCTTATAGACGAGATCTTCAGGGGAACAAATTCCAAGGACCGTACCGACGGTGCCATGAAGGTGCTGGAGATTTTGGATAAATCATATATAACCGGGCTTATGACTACCCATGATTATGAGCTATGTGACAAAGTTTCCCAAACTTTAAGATCAATTGTTTATTATCATTTTTCAGAGAAGTATAATGACAACAGCATTATCTTTGACTATAAGCTCCATCACGGCATTTCCCATGAATCAAATGCCGCATTCCTGATGAAACTGGTGGGGATAGAATAAGGGGGATATTATGAGATCGTTTTTAGAGAAGACTGACTTCTTCGGAGGTAACGACCCTGAAGCGCTTGTTAAGGAGTTTGGCTCTCCGCTCTACGTTTATAATGAGGATATCTTAAGACAGTCCATGAGGACTTTGAAAAATATAATCACAAAGTATCCATATACTGCCAACTTCTCTATGAAGGCCAACTCAAATCTCACTATCCTTAAGATGGCCCTGGAGGAGGGACTTAACTGTGATGCCATGAGTGAAGGGGAGATAAGGCTTCTGTTTAAAGCAGGTTTTCCTTCTGACCGCATCTTTTATGTTCCCAACAACGTCAGTTCCGAAGAGATGGAATATGCCCTGGAACATAACGTTATTACAAGTCTTGACAGTATCGACCAGCTGGAATCATTCGGAAAGATAAACAGAGGCGGAAGATGTGCAGTCAGGTTAAATCCCGGTGTAGGCGCAGGCCATCATGAGAAAGTCATTACTGCCGGCAAGAATACTAAGTTTGCCATCACTGATGACCAGCTTGACGTTATGTTTGAGACTGCTAAAAAGTATGATCTTAAGATCGTAGGTATAAACCAGCATATCGGTTCCCTCTTTATGGAGCCTGAACCTTATCTTAAGGCTGTCAGGAATATCCTTCATATGGCAGAAAGATTTGACCGTCTTGAGTTCATCGACTTCGGCGGCGGATTTGGTGTGCCTTATCATAAGGTATCTGAAGATGAGCAGCCCTTTGATTTTGATCTTCTCTCATCCGAGCTTGAGAAGATCCTGGATGAGTTTACGAAGAAAGTCGGATATGTCCCTCTCTTTAAGTCAGAACCCGGAAGATATACTGCCTGCGAGGGCGGCGTCCTTCTTGGAAGGGTCCATGCAGTCAAGAATAATGCCGAGAAGAAGTTTGTAGGTACGGATATCGGTATGAATATACTGGTACGTCCTTCTCTTTACGGTTCCTGGCATGACCTGGAAGTATTAAGGGACGGTAAGCCTGTTTATGAAGGTGAAAGGGAGACCGTTACGGTAACGGGAAATATCTGTGAATCCGGTGATATCATCGCCAAGGACAGAGACCTGCCCGTGATCAGGACAGGGGATCTCATCTGCGCTCTTGATGCCGGTTCTTATGGCTATTCCATGGCCTCAAATTACAACCAGAGACTTCGTCCTGCAGAGATCCTTATAACAAGTGAAGGAAATGTGAAACTCATCAGAAAGAGGGATACATACGAGGAAATGTTTAAATGCTTTGACATTTAACTGTTTTTTTCGAAAAAATATCACTCATTTTCGCCACATTTTGTTCAAAATTCATTGTGCTGTATTTCTTTTTATAATAGAATAAATTATGTATGGCACTTGAATCATTGAGAAACTACAAGTCCCTGATCGTGGACTATTCCATTATCCGTGAAGCGGGAGGAACAGCTCTGTTTAGCGAGTTCCTCGATATTATGGTGTCATGCTCCATGGATATCTATGTAAGTAAGGCGTTCAAGCTCCTTCATTATTGTGTCATCCACCAGGCTGATTCCAAGAATGCAGCTGCCTCCAATGCCATGAAAGATATGTGCGGGCTGCTGCTCCCGGAAAGAAAGCTTCATTCAGTACAGTGCCTTGAGACTTCCGATTTCATAAAGAATACATGTGATATACCTGAAAGCTGCTATGTTACTACGGAACATTCCATCTTTACCAAGAGGATCCTTGAGAAGAGACCTGAGTTTAATAATGATATCTGCATCATCGGTTCAAAGAGCATAAACATATATCACGGTTCCAATGACCTGATATTCAACATGCCCCAGACCAGGTTAAGTCCTCTTGCCGGAGTTAACAAATATCTTGATGCCTCCGTTTTCTGTAACGTCGGCGATTCAGTCCTGACAGGCGACCAGAGAAAACTGACCCTTACCAAGAGAGTAAGCAGCGGTGCAGAGGGAATGGTATTTACTACAGATGATCCCAAACTGGTTGCCAAGATCTATCATAAGGGAGTCATAACACCTCTCCGCTGGAGCAAGCTTACAAAGATGGTCTCCATGGGGATCAAGAGTGTGGGTATCTGCTGGCCCAGAGATCTTATCTTCTACAAGGGCATTCCTGTAGGTTATACCATGATACTCGGTAAAGGTAAGACCCTCGGTAATGTTTTTGACGGCCCTGATGCTATGATGAATAACTTCCCCAAGTGGAGCAGGGTAGATATAACCACTACTCTCTGTGACCTCCTGGAGAAGTATCTGTACCTTCATATGCATAATATCATCGCGGGAGATATACAGCTTAAGAATGCCCTGATCTTCTCTGCCAACTCCCTGTATCTTATCGATATGGACTCCGTCCAGGTGGACGACATGCCCTGTCCGGTAGGTACAGAAGAGTTTACTGATCCGAGGCTTTGGGGTCAGAACTTCAGCGGCTTTCTGAGAAAACTCGGTGATGAGGATTATTCCATTGCAATGCTCGTTTTCTCTATTCTTTTCTGCGGCCTTCACCCCTATGCTACCAGACTTGGTAAAGAGACCTTAAGGGAGGAGATCTTAGAGAAGAATTTCCCTTATGATCTTGAGAATTCCTCTGAAGAGCATATCCCTAAGGGCGGATATAACTATATCTGGCAGTACCTGCCCGATGATCTCAGGATCATGCTCTATAACGTTTTCAAAAACGGTTATTCTTATGAGGCTGTTGAATGGTATGATGCCATCCTGGCTTATAAGGAAGCCCTTACTGTTAAGTCCATAGAGGACGAGGAAGCTTATAAGATATTCCCCAAGATGGAATACCATCAGACGGATACGGTTTCAAGCGAACCCCAGGCTCCGGCCAAGACTTTCTACAAGTCGAGATTTCAGGGCCTCAACGACCCTAATGTCTATAGCGGCGGTCTTGGGGATCAGAATGACAGACCTGTTAATCCCCATAAGTATCCGGGACCTTTTGTTCCAAAGCAGGACACGGATACAGGTTTTGTAAACCCGCCCACATCGCCCTTTGCTCCGCCGGCATCGCCTTTTGCATCCCCGGCTGAAAGATCGGCTTCACAGACTGCACCTGATAATAATGATCCCGCCCCTGACAACAGCGGAGTGTTTAAAAAGTTTAAGAAAGGCCTTTTTGGCTGACACGGGAGGAAATTAATAATGTCTGAGAATTTCAATGCTTCAGATTTCGGTAACAGTACCAAGAGAAGACTTCCTATCTGTTTTTGTCTTGATACGTCCGGTTCAATGATGGGAGATCCCATCAGGCAGCTCAATATGGGTCTTTCAAACTTCATAGCTTCCATCAAGGCTAATGATGATACCAGATCTGCCACGGATATCGCCATAATCACTTTCGGATCTTCCGTCGAGATCGTAATGCCCTTTGGTAAGATCAAGGATGAGGGACTTCCCGAGATCTCCGCATCCACTACCATGACTCCTATCGGTGAGGGTATCCTTACGGCTCTTGAGCTTCTTAACGCCCGTAAGGAAGGCTACAAAGAGATGGGCATCAAGTATTACCAGCCCTGGCTTGTTGTCATTACCGACGGCGCTCCCCAGGGTCCCAATGCCATGGCTAATATGAGACTTGCCATCCAGGCCTGTAATGAACTGGAGAAGGATGACAAGCTGGTCATCTTCAATATCGGTGTCGGAAACAGCGTTGACTTTGATATCTTAAAGCAGCTTTCTGTTAAGAGGGAGGAGCCTATCTCCGTCACATCCGGTGATTTCGGTAAACTCTTCGAGTTCCTGGGATCATCTTCATCTTCTGTCGTATCTTCCGGCATGAGTGATGATGCCCTCTATAATATCAACACCGAGCCTGAAGGCGAGTCTGTTGAAGTTGATGATTTCTTTAAATTCATGGAAGACTAACAGGAAAAGATCATATGTCAGATATTAAGACAGCAGCCGTTACCATCATAGGACAAAAGCACAGACAGCGCGGCATACCGTGTGAGGATTCATCCTGCACCCTTTCCAGAAACGGTGTCGACGTAGTCGTTGTAGCTGACGGCGCAGGCTCAAAGCAGTATACCCATGCCCGATTCGGTTCTGCCGGAGCAGTAAATACCATCGCGGAACTGCTGACCGATCACTTTGATGCTCTTTATAACGAGAACAGGGAGGCGGCGGTAAGAAGCCTTATAATCGCGGCCCTGAATATCACTTTTGCAGATCTGGTCAAGGAACATAAACTTGATTCCATCGACAGGCTTTCCTGTACGCTTCTTTTCTGTGCCGTAAAGGACAGAAGGATGATCGCAGGTCATATCGGCGACGGCCTTATCGTAAGGGTATCTCCTTCCGGAGTCAGTCCTCTTACCATGCCCCAGAACGGTACGAATGCATCTTCTACATATTTTGTTACAGCTCCCCATGCTGCAGATTACTTAAGGCTCATCAAGACTACCACAGATGATATACATGCCATCGCGCTGATGACCGACGGTGTTCAGGATTCCGTTTATGATGAGAATAACGGACTTGTAAAGCCTGTAGTTGCAAGGATGGTAGAGACCTTATCCTTTGGTAAGGAAAAGGGCGAGGCAGAGATCAGGGGCATCCTTGAAAAGTATATCGTGGGCGCCAGCAATAACAGTGATGACGCTTCCTTCGGAGCACTTTACTTTGATAATACCAAAGGACCTGACAGTAAGACGCTTCCCACCGGGGCTGATGCATTCCCCAGGGGACAGGAGACATTTAAGGATCTTCAGAACCTGATGCTTCCTGACGTTAAGAGGGCCAGGAATATACTTGTGGAAGCTAAAGCCAATACTCCTGCAGGAAAG
>JAGAFH010000147.1 GCA_017612755.1 Clostridiales bacterium | reverse complement strand
GTGGAGATCGTTTCCGTAAGTGGAGATAACGTTCTCGGCGGTTTGGATTTTGACAAGGTGATCGCGGATTACTTTATCAAAGAAGCAGGACTTGATAAGGATAAAGTTTCACATCAGGAATACAACATTATCTTAAAAGCTTCCGAAAAAGCAAAAAGAGAACTGACGGACAGCACGTCTTCCAAGATCGAGGTGCGTTCGGATGAATTATCCGGATCTGTTGAGATAACGAATAAAAAGCTTATCGATATTTCTGCGCCCGTTTTGAAAAAGATTTACAAACCCGTTCAGGATCTTCTAAAAAATTCCGGATACACCCCGGAATCACTGACCGATGTGATCATGGTCGGCGGATCCAGTAAGATGCCTATCATAAAGCATTATCTCGAGCATATCCTGAACAGGGATGATATATGTGTTGAATCGCCCGATTATATGATTGCCATCGGCATGGGTGTATATGCGGGTATCAAAGAGAGGGATGATGATGTTAAGGATGTAATCTTAACGGATGTATGTCCTTTTTCGATGGGAGTCAGCATACATAATCATATGAATCCGAACAAATGTCTCTCATCATTTATCATTTCCAGAAATACGGCACTTCCCATCAGCCATACCCAGCTTTATCATCCGGTCGCGGATAAGCAAAAATCGTTTAAATTCGAGATCTTCCAGGGGGAAGAGTATCTGTCGGATCTGAATAAGACACTGGGAACGATTGAAATAAAGCTTCCGGCTGAGGTGACAACGCAAACACAGATCTTTGTCACGTTTTCTTATGACATTAACGGAATTTTGGTGGTAGATATTGCCATACCTGAATTCAAGATCACCAGGAACAAGGTAATCGTTAATAAGGAGATCGATTATACTGAGGAATTTATCGAGAAGAAGGTCGGTGAACTTAATAAGCTCAAGATGATCGATCGCAACGAGGAGGAAGACAGGCAGATAGTTGAATGGGGAAGCAGATTGTTTGCCCAGACATCCGGATTGCTCAAAATCGACATAGAGAACAAACTGGCAAAATTCCAGAAGGTTGTATATCGCGGGGAAGACATTTATAACAAGATACGTTTGAGAAATTACATGAAAAAGTATCTTCTTCATGTTGAAGCAATGATGATCAAAGAGTGTTTTAATTTTGAAGATGATTCGTGGCAGGATGACGAAGACCAAATTGTGGATGAGATCTTCAGTGACTGGGAGGATGAATAAGTGGCCTGTTTTAATCTTAATGAGGCCTATCGCATACTTGGCATAGAACCGGGTTCCGATATCAAGGAAGTTAAAAAAGCATATGCGTCGCTCATAAAACAGTATCATCCGGAAGAGAATCCCGAAGAATGGAGAAAGATCCATGACGCATACACATTTTTAAGTAAATTCCTGAATGCGGGTACGAAGACCAATGGAACAGAAACTGTTTCCACTTTCAAAACGGATCTGACCGGATTCGGAGGCTCGGAATTTGCAGGGCTTTCCAAGGAAGAGGACGAAGAGCAGATTCTTTTCGACAACCTGCTTGATGAGGCGGAGAAAGAAAGCGGAGCTTTTGTTTTTGGAAGGGAAGAGGATGCGGAACGCGACCGCGAGTATTTTTCCGAAATCATGGAACTTGTTGAAAAACTTCCGGACAGCAACATCGTGATATACGGTAAGCCTGTTATCAAAGTCGAGTCGTTTCTTGCATTGCGTGACAATGAAAAGTATGAACAGGCTATGCGTTATCCCGAATTTATAAAACGCCTGTCCGAGATCCTCGGCAAATCCTGCCCCGATCCCGATATCAGGTCTTATCTGGAAGGCGATGTTAAAAAGATTCTTGGATCCGGCCTTGATTCTCCGCTCAGATCGGAATATCCCAAATTGTTAAAAGCTGCCGTGTCATCAACATCCAAAGACGCATTTATGGCTAATGTCGGTTTGGAGGAGGCAAAAAAATCCGGTAAATATTCGAAAAGTAATAATCGATCGGCATCCGGTTGGGGACTGGGAATTCTGGTTGCCATAATGTTCATTCTCAAACTTTTTAGCCATATGCATACTCAATCCACGCAACCGGAGTTTATGCCACCCACGATCGATGTCAGCCAAATGGAGCTGCCGGTACCGGTCATGACGGTCATAAATGCGGAAAATGCGGATATTGAAACGATTTTGGCAGACTATGAGGAATTTTTGGATGAATGCAGGGTTTTCTTTGAAAAGTACGATATCGAAGATGCCGATGATCCTGAAGTAGAAGCAGAATATAGTTCTCTTTTGAAAAAGAAAATGCAGATCCTTTTGTATGAGCTCAGTTATTCTCCTGACCTGAATACCGAAGAAGGCAGGGATATAGATTTTAAAATGAAGAGCTATCATAAAGAAATGGAGGAAATCTGGGAAGATTGGACACCGGAGGATTCGGAAACAACAAGCCCGTAAAGTTGCCATAATAGCCAAAATATCATAAAATATATGTAACTTTGGTTAAATATTACCTTGCATCGCAAAAGCTGTTTTAGGGGTAAAACGGAAAGGATAGGGGAAATGCGTAGAAAGGTTAATTATCCTATAGTTGTCAGGCTTGAAGATATCTGTCCCACCATGGATCTTGACAAGTTTGCACTGTACAAGAATTTCTTTGATGAGACCGGCATAAAGCCGCTTCTTTGTATCGTTCCTGACAACAAAGATCCCAAGTTGGTAAAGGGATCTTACAGCTAAGTACCCTATCTATCCTGACCTTAAGTAATGACTGACGATAATAGAAGACCCCTGGCATTCCGTATGGCTCCGAGAACATTATCGGAGTATGTCGGTCAGGAGCATATTATCGGAAAAGGAAAGATGTTAAGAAGGATGATCGAGGCAGACCGTCTGTCCTCGATCATCCTTTTCGGTCCTCCGGGAACAGGAAAGACTGCCCTTGCCAGAGTCGTAGCCAATTCCACTTCTTCAAGATTCGAGACATTAAACGCGGTAACCGCAGGTGTGTCAGATATCAAGAACGTCATAGCCGATGCAACTAACCCCATCCTGTCCGAAGGCAGAAGGACGGTCCTCTTTATCGACGAGATCCACAGGTTCAATAAGCTTCAGCAGGATGCCCTTCTTCCTTTTGTGGAGGATGGTACCGTTATCCTTATCGGGGCTACTACAGAGAATCCTTTTTTCGAGGTGAATAAGGCTCTCGTATCCCGTTCCACCGTACTTCAGCTTCATTCCCTTACGGAGGATGATGTTGTTCGGATACTGAAAAATGCTCTTTCGGATGAAGAGAGAGGATACGGTAAAACTGATGTTAAGATCTCGGATGACACATTAAGAAAGATCGCAGGTCTTGCAGGAGGAGACGGAAGAAATGCCCTTAAGGCCCTGGAACTTGCTGTTATCACTACTGCACCTTCCTCTGACGGGTCTATCAATATAACAGATGAGATCATCTCCGACTGCATGCAGAAGAGGACTGTCCTCTTTGATAAGGACGGAGAGAACCATTATGACAACATAAGCGCCATGATCAAGTCCATGAGAGGATCTGATCCCAATGCGGCAGTCCTTTACCTTTCAAGGGCTCTGGAAGCGGGAGAGGATATTGAATTTCTCGCAAGACGGATAATGATCTGTGCCTCGGAAGACGTGGGACTTGCAAATCCCAATGCTCTTCTGATCGCTGTGGCCGCATACCAGTGCGCTGCAGCTGTAGGAATGCCCGAGGCCCGGATACCTCTGGCGGAAGCTGCAATAGCAGTTGCTTCATCACCTAAGTCAAACGCATCATATCTGGCGGTCGATAAGGCCCTGGCAGATGTAAGATCCAAAGATACGGGATCTGTTCCCATGCACCTTAGAAATGCTCCGGCAAAGGGAATGGAAGACCTGGGGTATTCGGTGGGATACAAGTATCCCCACGATTTTCCCCACCACATCACATATCAGCAGTATATGCCTGATAAAGTGAAGGATGTGGTCTATTATGAACCTACGGATATAGGCTATGAGAAAAAGATCACCGAATATCTGGACTTTGTAAAAAAGCTCACTGAAGGAGAAGATAAATGATTAAGAAGATCTGTTCCGTTATTATATTGGCAGGAGTATTACTCACTTCCTTGGTCTCATG
Organism: Clostridiales bacterium; assembly: GCA_017612755.1. Classification (GTDB taxonomy): domain Bacteria; phylum Bacillota; class Clostridia; order Saccharofermentanales; family Saccharofermentanaceae; genus Saccharofermentans. The sequence goes on along the minus strand of JAGAFH010000147.1, from coordinate 11,238 downwards.
TGCAAACGGCGTTAAGATAGATGACCCCGTTACCGTAAATGATGTACATATGTCCTCATCAAATGTTGCCAGGGGTTTTATCCAGTCCATATTCTCTGAAGATGAAACGCTGTTTTATGCCTGTTATCCCGAAGGACTCTATGATGATCTTATCGAGGCGGGAAATGATCCGTTCGCAGAATATACCGGGATCACAGATCCCAACTATAAATACTACGGGACCCAGTATACTGCCTATAACGAATATACTGAAGAAAACGGATATGACGAAGCTATCATGCGCGAGAATATCGCATTCTTCCACGAACTGGATGAATCACTGATCACTGAGATGGATATCGTTAAGCTCAGGGTATACTTTATCGAAGACAAGGATTATGTATCTACGGACGTTTACGTTATCACATATAAGTATGAGAATTCCTGGTATATCTACGAACTTCAGAATGCTGACGCGGAGTTTGCAGCCTGATCAGATAGTCAGAAGAAGGGGCTTTCTGTCCTTGAAATAAACGACTTCGTTTACACCGTTCATCTTCAGATATTCACAGGTCTTCCTGAAGTGGATTCCCAATGTCTCAGATGAATGGGAGTCAGATCCAAGGGAGATGAGTTTTCCGCCCATATCCAGATATCTTTTCAAGACAGCCTTATCCGGCATGATATAAGGGGAGAAGCGCCTGATCTGTGATTCTATGGATCGTGTGTTGATCTCCAGGGCTTTTTCTTTGGATATCATTACTTCAAACAGATCGTCGAATTCTTTTTTGCAGTCCTCATAAAAGACGGTCTCTTCCTTAACGGGATTAAACCTGTTTACGTAGTCATAGTGGCCGATGATATCGTAGTTCCGGCACTTGTCAGCCATCTCAGCCATCTTGCCGATATATTCCTTATGGCGGGTAATACGGTCCACGAGATAACATTCCTTGGAAAAGTAAACGTCCAGTCCCCGGAACAGGTGGTTGCTTAATATCACCTGGTCAAAGCTGTTTTCGGAAGAGATCTTATCTATGATCTCAGCCGTGTGGGTCTGATAACCGAACTCTATGCCCTTAAGAAGGATGATATCACCGGCTTTTTTCTTCCATTCCTCAAAAGCTTTGCCGTATTCTTCAAGATCAAAGGTACCAATGATATCGGCAGGGTCGGGATTATCATATTCATAGTGCTCAGTAATGCCGACAATGCCTATCTTTCTGTCTGCTGCAGAGGATATCAGCTCATCTATAGTCATCTCCGCATCAGGGGAGAAGTGACATGTGTGATTATGTGTGTCGGCGAACATAAAAATCCCCATCCTTTATTACTTATTTTCTGATAATAATGATATCATATTGGAGTAAAAATAATATATAAAGGAGTTTCACCAGTATGGCAAAAGAGAAGAAGCTGTTTGCAGAGTATAACAATCTTTATAAGGATATCGGCAAGGATGAGCTTGAAGCCTGCATGAACTTTGCAGAGGAGTACAAGACCTTCCTTGATATCTCCAAGACGGAAAGAGAGTTCGTTAAGAACGCCATTGAGGCGGCAGAGGATATCGGTTTCAAGGATATCTCAAAGAAAAAGTCCCTTAAGGCCGGTGATAAGGTATACCAGTCCATAAAGGATAAGGGGCTTGTCCTTGCAGTAGTCGGAAAGAGGCCTCTTACTGACGGATTTAATATCCTCGGAGCCCATGTTGATTCACCCAGGCTCGACCTTAAGCCCAATCCCATCTATGAGGATACGGAGGCAGTCTACTTCAAGACCCACTACTACGGCGGAATCAAGAAGTACCAGTGGACCACTATCCCTCTTGCAATCCACGGCGTTATCTATACCACAGACGGTGTAAAGCATGAGATAACAGTAGGCGAAAAGGAAGATGATCCCATTTTCTACATCACAGACCTTCTTCCTCACCTCGGAAACGAGCAGATGAAAAAGACTGCTAATGAGTTCATTCCCGGGGAGGACTTAAATGTTGTTATCGGCGGCATGCCTTTAAAGGCCAAGGGCAAGGAAAACGAGAAGGAACCTTATAAGGCATTTATCCTTAAGTACTTAAACGACAACTACGGAATCTGCGAAAAGGATTTCGTTACCGGAGAACTGGAGATCGTTCCTGCAGCAAAGGCAAGGGACGTGGGTTTTGACCGTGCATTTATCGCAGGTTACGGCCATGACGACAGAGTCTGCGCTTATCCCGCCCTTATGGCGACCTTCGCCCAGGAAAAGCCCAACAAGACATGTATCTGCATGCTGACCGACAAGGAGGAGATCGGATCTTATGCCAACTCCGGCGCCCAGTCAGTCCTTTATGAGAACTTCCTTATGGAGATCTTGGCAAAGACAGGCGACGGAAGTGTGGATATCCTTAAGTTCAGAAAGGTGATCGCTGCTTCAAAGATGCTGTCTACAGACGTATCAAATGCTTATGATCCCAAGTATTCTTCAGTATCAGATCCGAAGAATTCCGCTTATATGTCCCACGGCTTAAAGCTGGAGAAGTATGTAGGCGCCAGAGGCAAGTCAGGTACGAATGAAGCCACCGGCGATTTCGTAGCTGAGATCACAGGTATCTTCGAGAAAAATTCCATCCCCTGGCAGACAGGCGAACTTGGTAAGGTTGATGCAGGCGGCGGCGGAACTATCTCCGCATATATGGCCAAGTTCGGCATGAGCGTTATCGATGCAGGCGTACCTGTCTGGTCCATGCATGCTCCGTACGAGATGATCTCCAAGATCGACCTTTACTATACATATCTGGCATATAAGGCATTTATCGAGAACATCTGATGGCATCAAAGGGGAAAGGGCGATACGGCCCGCGGGAAAAGAAGACCTCTATAAAGAACAGTATTGGCAGGGTCATCCTTGCCGTTCTGCTTCTTGTCGTCCAGTTCTACTGGCTTTTCGCCATCCTTGTGGGACTTGGAAAGAAATATCCCATATTAAATGTACTGGTACAGTTTTTCGCCCTTCTTCTTGTGGTTGCCATTAACGAAAATAACAGGAACGTATCCATGAAGGTGCCGATCATCATACTGATACTGGCGGCGCCTTTACTGGGCGTGCTTCTCCTTATCGTCCTTGAGATCTCAAGCAATACCTGGAGGATCAGGAAAAGGTTCAAAGAGATCAGTTCTGAGATCAGTCCCTTTCTTAAGAGGAAGAAAGATCTTCTCGGGGAGATAGGAAAGGACAGCAGAAGGGCAAAGAATATCTTCAGATACCTTAAGGACTATGCAGGATATCCTTCCTATGACGACACGGATATTAAGTTCTTTCCTGAAGCATCCCTGGCTTTGGAAGACCTTCTAAAAGATCTTTCGGAAGCAAAGGATTTCATATTCATGGAATATCATGCCATCGAGCATAAGGAGTCTTTTGCCAGGATCCATGAGATCTTAAAAAAGAAGGCAGGAGAAGGCGTGGAGGTCAGGATCCTATATGATGACATCGGAAGCTTCGTCTTTATCAATAAGGACTTTATCAAGCTGATGGAAAAGGACGGGATCAGAGCCCGGGTATTTAATCCCATGATGCCTGTCTTTAATCTTTTTATCAACAACAGGGACCACAGGAAATATACTGTTATCGACGGAAAGGTGGCATACACCGGAGGCTTTAATATAGCAAACGAGTATTTTAACGTCACCAGCCCCTACGGATACTGGAAGGACACGGGAGTCCGCATAGAAGGCCCCGCCGTAGACAATATCACCTCCATGTTCCTGGAGATGTGGGGAGTATCGAAAAAGAGAGATACTGAGACTGACTACGGAAGATACTTTAACAGAGCGGAGGAGCAGAAGACCGAAAGAGGCTATATCTGTCCATACGGTGATTCGCCCATAGATGATGAGCCCACAGGCGAAAATGTTTATATGACCATGATAAATACGGCGGATGATTATGTATGGTTCGTAACTCCTTACCTGATCCTCACCGGTGAGATCACCAGAGCCTTTCAGCTGGCAGCCCAGAGGGGCGTAGATGTGAGAGTGATAGTACCCGGTACCCCCGATAAGCGTATAATCAATCTTGTCACCAGGTCCTACTATTCGGAACTGGCAAGGTTCAATGTCAGGATCTTTGAATATACTCCCGGATTCTGCCATGCAAAGCAGGGAATATCAGATGATATCATTGCCACCTGCGGAACCATCAATCTGGACTACAGAAGCTTCTATCATCACTTCGAAAACGGCGTTCTGATCTACGATAATGAGGTGATAACGGATATAAAGAGCGACTTCACCAAAACATTCAGGGAGTGTACCGAAGTCACAGAGAAATATAAAAAGCCGGCACTGGGCTTAATAAGGCTTGCAAATTCATTATTAAGGCTTGCGGCGCCGTTCCTGTAAAAGAATAAAAGGGGGAAATAACATGAAGATAAGATTCTATAACGGAAAGATACTTAAGGGTACATCCCTTGAGATGGTAAAGGGTGAGCTTCATACTGACGGAAGTAAGATCACCTATATAGGTGAAGTTCCCAAAGCGGGAGAGTCTTTTGACAGAGAGATAGATCTTGAGGGTGACGTGATCATGCCCGGGTTTAAAAATGCCCATACCCATACGGCCATGACTTTCGCCAGGTCCCTGGCAGATAACTATGCCCTTGATGACTGGCTTCATAAGGCTATCTTTCCCATCGAGGGAAAGCTTACCGAGGATAATATCTTCTGGTTTACTAAGCTTGGATATCTGGAGTATCTGAGATCCGGTATTACAGCCTGCTTCGATATGTATTTTAAGCCTGAGGGAGTTGTAAGAGCCGTTAAGGAGACGGGATTCAGACATGTATTCTGCGGTTCTGTAAACGACTTCGGCGGCATAGACGTACTTGAAGAAGAATATGAGAAGTATAACGATGTGGATCCTCTTATCTCGTATAGATTGGGATTTCACGCGGAATATACAACCTCACAAGACATTATGAGGCGCATCTCTGATATTGCCCATAAATATGAAGCTCCTGTCTTCGCCCATATCTCTGAGACAAAGGCAGAAAATGAAGGCTGCAGACAAAGATATAATATGACTCCGGCCAAGCTCTTCGATTCACTGGGACTGTATGATTTCGGAGGCGGCGGGTTCCACTGTGTCTGGTTCTCCGATGAAGACAGGAAGATATATAAGGAAAAAGGTCTTTATGCAGTATTTAATGCCTGCTCAAACCTGAAGCTGGCCAGCGGTATCGCGCCGGTCCCCGCCTTCATTAAGGATGGTATCAATATCGCCATCGGAACCGACGGAGCAGGATCCAATAACTCCCTTAATATGTTCAGGGAGATGTATCTTGATACTGTCCTTTCAAATGTCGTAAATGAAGATCCGCTGGCGGTTAAGCCTGAGACCATATTGAGTGCTGCCGTAACCGGCGGAGCCAGATGTATGGGCCTTGATGAATGTGACTGCCTGGAGGTTGGAAAGACCGCCGATATCATCAGGATAGACATGAAAGATCCCAATATGCAGCCGGATAATAACTTCAGAAGAAATCTTGTATACAGCGGTGATCCGGGAAATGTTAAGATGACCATGATCAACGGTAACATCCTTTACGAAGACGGTAAGTATCTAACATATGATGCTCAGGAAGTATACAGAGTCACAAACGAAATGATGGGGGAACTTATAGGCTGATAATATGAGGACCATTGCCGGGTATTTCAGAAGATATAAAGTCCAGTGCTTTTTAAGTCCTCTGTTTAAGCTTTCAGAGGTCATATTTGAGCTGACTGTTCCCATGGTGATCGCAGGGATCATCGACAGGGGGATAATCGGCGGTGAGCCCGGCTATATAAAAAGGTCATTTTTCATCCTTCTGCTCTTTGCAGTTATCGGATTTGGCAGTGCATTCCTGGCCCAGTATTTTGCATCCTATTCCGCTGCGGGCATTGCATCCGACATAAGATCGGATCTTTTCAGAAAGATGCTCCACCTGTCTGTCACCAATTTTGAAAAGACCGGTTCGCCGAAGATCGTAACCGGGCTTACATCTGACATCAACCAGATCCAGAGCGGCATCAACCTGACATTAAGGCTTGTCCTGAGATCTCCCATGGTGGTCATCGGCGCCATCATCATGTCATTTGTTATAGATCCTAAGATGTCACTTATCATCATTGCCGCAGTCCTTTTCCTGTCCCTTTTTATCGCCTTTAATATGAGCAGGGCAATACCTGCTTACAAGACCACGAGAAACGGACTTGACGATCTGGCCGGTCTGACCGGGAACGGACTTGAGGGTACAAAGGTCATAAGGGGCTTTAACAGAAGTGAAGACGATTATGAGAGCTTTAAGGACAGGAGCCTTAAGCTCAGAAAAGACCAGATCTATGCAGCAGGCATATCTTCCTTCCTGAATCCGGTTACATTTCTTATCATCAATCTGGCTATCTGCTTCCTGATCCATAAGGGAGCCATAAGGATAGATTCGGGAACTCTTACCCAGGGTGAGATGATCGCTCTTTATAACTACATGTCCCAGATCCTGGTGGAACTTATAAAGCTGGCAAATCTGATAGTGACCGTCAGCCGTGCCGCGTCCTGTGCCGACAGGGTAGAGCAGATGCTGACTGTTATCGACAAGGCGGCAGAGGAGAGCGAAACAATAGAAGACCCCCATGATGCCCATACCCTTGAATTTAAGAATGTCACTTTCAGATTTGAAGGCAACAGCGAGGATACTCTTGAAAACGTTTCCTTCAAAGTTGAGAAGGGTCAGACTGTAGGGATCATCGGAATGACCGGTTCCGGAAAATCCACAGTAGCCCTTCTGGCATCCGGTATCTATCCTGATTATGAGGGTGAGATCCTGATAGACGGCAAGAAGATCGAAAATATCGGCAGAAGGTCCCTTACGGAGGCAGTAGGCATCTGCCTTCAGAGAGCAAAGATATTTACAGGTACTATCAAATACAACATTACATTGGACAGGGAGAATATTTCCGAAGAGGATGTGGAGGACGCAGTAAAGGCATCATGTCTTGGGGATGTATTATCTTCCAAAAAGGACGGTGCCTTTACTTATCTTACATCTAACGGCGCCGGCCTTTCCGGCGGACAGAAACAGAGGATCGGTATCGCCAGGACCCTGGCTGGAAAGCCGGGCCTTATCATCCTGGATGATTCAACCTCAGCCCTGGACGGCGCTACCGAGAACAGGTTTATCAGAAATATCCTTACCTACAAAGGAGATCCTACCACTGTCATCGTTTCCCAGAAGATAAGAAGCGTGATGAGGGCAGATAAGATCCTTCTCATGGAGGACGGCAGGGTGAGCCATTTTGCTCCCCACAAGGAGCTTCTTGAAAAGTCCGAAAACTACAGAAGACTATATGAGCTTCAGAAGGAAGGTGCCTGATATGGGTAAGAAGAGCACCGCCTTAAGACTTATAAAGATGCTGGGAAGGTCAAAGGGACTTCTGATCCTTTCTGTTATCACATCCCTTATTTCATCTGCCCTTGCCATGACAGTCCCTTATCTGGCAGGTAAGGCCATCGACTGTCTTACCGAAGGTGATGTAAAGACGGAGGAACTTAAGACTTATCTTCTTTATGCCGTTATTTTTATAGTGCTTTCGGCTCTTACCAGGTTTATCCTTACCAGGATCGATATCAGCGTTTCTTACAGGACTGTTTCTGACCTAAGGTCAAGATCTTACGGAAAGATAAGAAAGCTTCCCGTGTCCTTCCTTGATAAGACATCCACAGGAAGCATCCAGAGCATGATAATAAATGACTGTGAGACGGTAGGGGACGGCATGATCATGTTCCTGGACCAGTTCTTCTACGGTATCACATCTATCATCATCACTTTTATCATCATGATGACCATAGATATAAGGATCGCCCTCCTGGTGCTTGTATTTACGCCCCTGTCTTTCATAGTTTCCTATTTCATCGCATCCAGATCCTTTAACTACTTTAAGGAGCAGTCCTCCATCAGATCAAGACAGACTGCTTTTATATCTGAGATGGCAGGGAACTTCAGGACTGTCCATGTCTTTAATACGGCTGATACAGTATGTGATGATTTCGATGATATCAACGATTCCTACAGGAGAAACTCGGTAAAGGCCACCTTCGTATCATCCCTGACAAATCCCTCCACCAGATTTGTCAATGCGCTTATCTATGCGGCAGTAGCCCTTATAGGTGCAGGTTTTTCGTCTAACGGCCTTCTGACAGTCGGATCCCTGGCAGCCCTTCTTGCTTATGCGGCCCAGTATATGAAACCCTTTAATGACCTGGCTTCAGTCTATACCGAGCTTTCCGATTCCTTTGCCTGCCTTTCCAGGATCTTCGGTTTTCTGGACGAAGAAGAACTTCAGGCGGAGAAGAGGAGGGAAGATCTTTTATGGGAGCCTAAAGGGGATTTTGAGATAGAGTTCAGAAATGTATCTTTTTCCTATGTAAAGGGTACAAAAGTCATAGACAATGTGTCCTTTAAGGTAGCCCCCGGTACATCATGCGCCATAGTAGGCCCTACGGGATGCGGCAAGACTACTCTTATCAATCTCCTGATGAGGTTTTACGAACCGGATGAAGGACAGATCCTTGTAAACGGTATCGATATCAGTACCGTAAACAGGGACGATCTCAGAAGCTGCATAGGGGTAGTTACCCAGGATACCTGGTTCAAGAATGCCACTATCCTTGAGAACATAATCTACGGAAAGCCTGATACCCCAGAAGATCAGGCTGTTGAGACTGCCAGGACCTCAGGAGCCCATTCCTTCATAAGGAAATTGCCGAATAAATACCGAGAAGAGATATCTTCTTCGCGTGATGATATATCGGAAGGACAGCGTCAGCTCCTTGCCATCACCAGGGCAATGGTATCAAATCCTTCCATACTTATACTGGATGAAGCCACTTCGTCTGTGGACATCCTTACAGAGGTAAGGATCCAAAGGGCCGTAAAGGAACTTCTGTCAGGCAGGACGGGAGTTATCATTGCACACAGGTTGTCAACTATCGTAGATGCGGATATGATAGTCGTTATGGAAAACGGCAGGGTAAGTGATATCGGAAAACATAAAGAGCTGATCGGTAAAGGCGGTTTTTACACTAAGCTCTACGGATCATATACTGACGGAACTGTATTGGAGGAATGAAGATGAATCTTAAACTTGAAGGATTTAAGAAAGACATAAAAGGGAAGAGAGCTGCCGTAATAGGAGTGGGGATCTCAAACAGACCCCTCATCAGCTGGCTTTATAAACTGGGTGCCGAAGTTACTGCTTTTGACAGGCTTTCTGAAGATGACCCTTCTATCCTTAAGGCAAAAGAAGACTTCAAAGATCAGGGTGTAGAACTTAACTGGTCATTAGGCGAAGGCTATCTTAAGGCCTTAAAGGACAGGGAATTCGATTATGTCTTTAAGACTCCCAAGATGAGATATGAGACGGAAGAGCTTCAGGCAGCAAAGATGAAGGGCGCCGTGCTGACTACCGAGATGGAGCTCTTTATGGATCTCTGCCCCTGTAAGATATTTGCGGTTACGGGATCTGACGGAAAGACCACCACTACCACGGTCATCTCCGAGATCTTAAAACAGGGCGGATATAAGGTCTTTCTGGGCGGAAATATCGGAACGCCCCTGCTTGACCGTGTCGAAGAGATAGAAGATAAGGATATGGTGGTGCTGGAGCTTTCATCCTTCCAGCTTCTGGGCATGAGAAAGAGCGCCGACGTGGCTGTAGTTACAAATATCACCCCCAATCATCTGGATTTCCACAAGGACTACGACGAGTATATAGATTCAAAGAAGAATATCTTCCTTTACCAGGCTCCTTTCAACAAGGTGGTCTTAAACAGCGCCTGTGACATTACCCTTAATATGAGAGATGAAGCCAGGGGACAGGTATGTTTCTTCTCCCAGGAGAAGAAGGATATGGGCCCTCTTTATGAATATGCTTATCTTGAGGACGGAGATCTTATATACGAAAAGAAGGATCAGAAGATCCATATCGTAAACGAAAAGGAGATCTTCATCCCCGGAAAGCATAATGTGGAGAACTTCCTTTCAGCCATAAGCGCCACCATAGATTTCGTAAAGCCTGAGGATATCGCTTATGTGGCAAGAAACTTCAAAGGCGTTCCTCACAGGATCGAATTTGTCAGGGAACTTGAAGGGGTCAGATATTATAACTCCTCCATCGACACATCCCCCAACAGGACCATGAATACCATGAATGCCTTAAGGGACAGGAACGAAAAGGGAGTCCTTATCTGCGGCGGCGCCGATAAGAAGTGTATCTACGACGGCCTGGGAGATGCCATCTTAAATGTGTGCGACAGGATAGTTATCTACGGAACAAATGCTCCTTTTGTTAAGGATATCCTCCAAAAGGAAGCAAAGGACAGGGAATATACCCTTATAGAGATCGGTGAGGGTACTTCTGATGTTTACGAGTTCCCCGAAACAAGGGATGCAGTCGTCGGCTGTATGAAGGAAGCACTTTTAAAAGCCCGGGAGATGGCCCGTCCCGGAGAACTGGTCATCATGTCCAATATCGGTACGTCCTACGATCATTTCAGGCACTTTGAACACAGGGGGGACCTGTTCAAAGATCTTGTAAAAGAATTAAAATAATTTTTATTGGATTTTTAATAAAAAATGTATAATAGATTTGTAGTAATGTGTTTGAGGAGAAGCGAATAAATGGAGAATCGGTCGGTAAATCAGTCTGAGATGCTCAATCGTATCGTCAGAGCTGTCATTCTCATTGTTGTCTCGCTTTTGTTGTCCATAATGTCCGTATCCTTTGCGGTACACCATATGCGACTTCAGTTTGAGGACGAGTTTAAATCTACTGCAGACAAGAAGATAAACCAGGTCTGCGACCTTGTTAAGATCACCGTCAACGGTGACGAGGTCATCGGAGATCCCGCTTCTGCTGCACAGAAGTACGGCGATGTCTTCTCCCTCATGCTGGCTGAGACATCTACCAACAGCGTTACTACAGAATCTTATGCCATGTTCCTTTATTCCGACGGACAGCTGTCGCTCCTTTTGAGCCACGGCGCTGATTCCGCCGATAATTTTGCGGTCACCCAGAAAGATATCTCCGAGTGGCTTTCTGCTGACAATTCCACAGCTGTTATAGGCGGTGAGAATTTTGAAAGCGTACTGGTGCCTATTGCAGACAGCAGCGGCAGGTGTGTTGCCGTCTTCGAGTATAAGTGCAGTTTCACTCCGCTTGACGATCTTGGCGATACTCTTGAGGG
>JAGAFH010000017.1 GCA_017612755.1 Clostridiales bacterium | reverse complement strand
GTACATTCGTATATTTGCAATATGAATAAAACGAGGGATACCTAGTATTTTCGAAGGCCCATTCAAGAACCGCGCCTGCAGCTTCTTTTGCATATCCCCTGCGCTGACAGTCCTTCCGGATGTGATATCCGATCTCCGGAAGCATCTCTCCATCGATATTCTGAAGCGTCAGACCGCAATCACCGATCATTTCACCGGTGTCTTTCAGGCATACCGCCCACAGTCCGAATCCGTTGTCCCTGTAGCGGTTCATGTTGCGCTCGATCCATTCCCGGACTCTTTTTTCGTCAAAGTTATAGGGATAATGCTGCATGATATCCTTATCTGCCAGCACGGCATATAAGGCATCAAAGTCGTCCATATTCATCTCGCGGAGGAACAGTCTCTCAGTTTCCAGGATCATCTTCGTCATAGGGTCACCTGTATTCTTTATTCATCCGGAAATGCCTCATGATCAAATCCGTATCTTGTAATGAATCTTGGGATCTTTTCCTGATAATCCATGCCGAACTCCTCATTATGTTCATATGAGATATTACCCATAAGGAACTGGACAGGATCTTTCTCTTCCTCCTGTATATTCGTCATACCGATAATGACCGTCATGATCATGAAGGTAAGGGCGGCGCAGAAAAACAACATGCATATAATACCAAAAACGACCATATCTCAGCCCTGCCTTTCCTTTACAAATCTGAATACCCGGTTATCCCTTGTCATGGCCAGCTCCTTCTTGATGGATCTCATCCTCATTAAACCGATAAATCCGACCATGGCACCGAATCCTCCCAGAAAGTAGGAATAAAAAGTGCCCACAATATTATTCAGTTCATTATTGCCAAAGAAAAACGGGATAGAACAAACGAGGACCATCCCCAGAAATAATGCTGCAGATATCTTTATCACCCGCTTCCTGTCCCAGGGTATCGTTCCTGCTGTCTTGCCGGTCTGCCCGTTAACAAGAAGGGTATACGGCCGGCCATCGTAAACAAAAGTATAAAACCAGCAGGGCATCATAAGATATATTCCCTTATCTTTTAATCTGACGGAAGGAACGCTCTGGTAAGTCTTGGCATCATGTCCTCTTACCGTCTCTTTACATCTGTCACAGAACATCCTGTCACACCTTAAAGCAGCGGCCCCTTCCAGCTCCTTGTCTGTCGCATCCTGGATATCAGAATAAAAGCCCGAAAGATAATCCTCGTCAAATTCTTTTACATCATCATAATAGAAGGGTTCTATCTTTCTGCCGTATTCATCGTTAAGGGAGACTGACGCATCAAAAGGCACATTTCTGAACTCCGCATAACCTGCAATACCATTGATTATTATCCTGGAATTCTTTCCGCTTCCTATGGTGGATGTTATCACAGCCGCATCATAGATATCCCCGCTTAAGATCCTGTAAGGAATATAGATTCCCCGCAGATGATCCTCGTTGATATGTGTCACTTCTGAAGGAATAAACTTTCCGCTTTTCAGGTGCTGTCCGATCTTTTCGAGAGCCTGCTGACGGGTGATCTGAAAAGGAAGGATCCCGTCAGGTCTCATACGGCTGGAGATCCGGTCAAAGATAAGCGTGGGACTTCCGCAGAACAGACAGACGCTGGAAGCTTCATTTTCCGTTACGGCTACCTCTCCCCCACAGCTTGAGCATCTGTAGATATTACACTCATATGTGGGCGAAGCATGATCATCAGATCCCACCTCTTCAGGCGCATATGTATTTCCGCACATCCTGCAGTACATGGCCTGTCTGGAAGGGCTGAAGAGAAGATTTCCGGCACATCCCGGGCATTTAACTGACATAATCTGTATCTATCCTTTTCTGTTATTCCCTTAAGACAGGATTATATCATACACATAAGACGTACATCAGATAATAGGTTAAAATATGGACATAAACGTGATAAAGGAGATATGAAATGATACTGTTAGTCGTAGATACACAAAAGGAAGGAAACAGCCTACAAATACTATAATGAGTTTATGTGGGGGAAGCGTTACGCAAAGATAATAACTGTTGAAGAAGCGGTTCAGCTCTTAGAGTCTTAAAGAGCAGAAAGAGTTTGTTCAAAACTATCCGGAGTAAGCATCAAGATCAGATTCAGAATAATCCCTTAATATGAGCCTGTCAGTCTCCAGATAGATCATGAGACCACCTTTCTGCAGATTATGGTATCCATGCAGTGATAATGGAGAACTCCTCCGCTATTATCCTCAAAGATAACCTCGTCTATCCTTTCAACCTTCCAGTCTGCAAAGAAAGTGAACAGTTCTCCCGGCTTCCACATCTTCTCCTCTTTATCCCAGTCAGGAGGCAGTTCAAGAAAAGACTTCTCAACAAATACATTGATAAAAACGATACCATCCGGTTTCGTCATCTTCTCCAACTTCTTAAAGAAGGCCTCTTTATTCTCATCGAAGAGATACTGGACAGTACCTGTGGAATAGATTATGTCGAACTGTTCATCAAGGGAAAAAGTATTGATGTCGTCCACATACGCATTGATACTTACACCCTTTTCAGCTGCAAGACGGAGGGTCTTTCTGATACCATTGTCTGTCAGATCGAAAGCAGAAACATCATAGCCCTGCTGAGCCATATAGATAGCATCTTTCCCTTCACCGCATCCAATATCAAGCACCTTCTTATCAGAAGAGGGCGGACAAAGAGATATCAGTTCATCACAAAAACTCCCAGGTTCAGTTCCCCAGTAATACTCATCCCCCTCATACCATTTCTCATAGTTCGTCCTGATACTCATACTTACCCCTTATATGCGATCGCATCGATCTGAAATCTGATGCCTTCCCTTATAAATTCAGATGTGTATGCCTTCCTTGTAGGATATCTTCCTTTAAACCTTTCCCTCAAGACTGCAGGAAGCAGATTCAGGTCTTCAATATCTTTAAAAAGGCAGTCCATCTTAACGACGGAATCCAGTGTCAGTCCCACCTTCTTCAAGCGGCCTTCCAACGTATCGACAGCGCCGTGGATCTGCTCTTCTACAGACTTGCCTTCATTCCCCATGCAGTATCCCACAAACACATAGTCACCTGCTTCTATGATGGTGGAATCAGCCCAGAAATCATCTACTTCAATTCTTTTTATCTCTGACATGATAGTTCTCCTGTGTATTCTTTTTACAAAGCAATTATACCATTTCTGTATCATTTCTTTTTAATAAAACAGCCCCATATCCTCTGATACAGGGCCGGT
>JAGAFH010000146.1 GCA_017612755.1 Clostridiales bacterium | reverse complement strand
ATTACTATGCTCCTGATTTTGATCAGGATACATTTACAGCGCCATACTTTGAGAACATGAATCATAACTGTGGAATACTTAAGTATTATGAGGATGAGGATTATGTATATGTCTTCGAAGGACCTTATGATCTTAATACTGATCCTACATACTCAGGTGTCTTAGGCTATATTTGTGAATATGACGGGGAGGAGTGATGATCATGGATAAGAGCGGTATCATTGCTGTATGCAGTACTATAGGTGCGGTCCTCATCGCTGCTGGAGGTATCCTGAAGATGGGATTTAACAGAAAACAGAAGATGGGTAAGGCTCCTGTTCCTGATAATAAGAAATGGAGATTTATCCTTGGTACCGGATGCCAGATCGCCGGATTCGGCATCATTATCATCGCTTTCCTGGTAGTAGGAAAATAGGGAGAATAATGGGACATAGGGTCCTATATAATGAGGTCAGAAGAAAACAAATAATCCATTTTATCTAACCTCCTTTCGCACAAAAGCCGCGGTCTCCGCGGCTTTTGTGTTTCTTCAGGAAGTTATTCCTTTATATCCGGTTCTTTGGCGGAGACTACAATGGAATAGTACCCCTCGTAGGTGACCATGCCTGGCCTTCCGGCGGGAAGCTTTTTGACATGTGATACTTTGCAGTAATCTATCTCTGCTTTTATCTGCCCCGGCTTACTGCCTTCTATGGCATTATGCTCCTCAAGGATCATGCCCTTTGAGAAGTAGGCGGCTGTCTGGGCTGCTTCGATAACCGCATTATCACTGGGCATGTCTTCGCCTTTTCTGGTCTTTAATATAACGTGGGTTCCCGGCATTCCCTTGATGTGGAACCACCAGTCGTCCTTGTCTGCTATGTGGAAGGTGAGATCGTCATTTTGGATGTTGTTTCTTCCACAGAGGATCTCATAGCCGTCGGAAGTCCTGTACCTTCTTAAGGGAAGAGGCTTTTCCTGACGCTTTTTGCTGTTCTTTTTTTCGTTAGCCCTTTTGGCTGCTTCACGCATGGCTCTTGAGGACTTGTTGCCGGACTTAGACTTACCCACAGTGGTATTGGGATTGATGTTGTCCTTTTTCTTTTCGTCTCTGGGCTTAGTCAGGCTGTTTATCTCCTGGGAGATCGCTCTTATATCTTCTTCACAGTTGGCCGAGCCGGCGGCAGTCTTAAGGGATCTGAAATATTCGATGGCGATAAGGTCATCGTTTAAGTAGCCTTCGGAGAGCTCAGCTTTACGCTTTGCCTTATGAAACTTCTTATAGTATTCCTGGGCATTGTCAGATGCGTTCAGTGTGGGATCCAGCTTTATGGTTACTTCCTCCGGCGGATCCGAGTAGTAGTCGGTGCAGGTGATGCTGTTTGCTTTGCCCGTGACTTTATAGCTGTTGCTTAAGATCAGATCCGCATCGTGCTTGAAGATGTCGGCTTTTTTGCCTTCCTCGCAGTCAAGCCTGTGGATCTCGGCCCTCCTTGTAAGATGGTTCAGGGCGGAGTCGATAATGCTCATAAGCCTGCGCTTTTTGTTGTCCAGGTCGATAAATCTGTCTTTCTGTTCGTAGTAAAGGTCTATGGCCTTAGATATATCTTCTGCTTTAACAGTTCTGTCAAAGCCGGTGAAATAGAAAGGCGACCAGTCGGCAGCATAGCCTTCACCTGTAAAATAGGCACAGGGAGTATAGGAATGGTCTTTGATCTGTACAGCCAGATCCTTAAGTTCCCTCATGAGGCTGTCACTGTCTTTGTCGCTCAAGCCTGAAACGGGAAGACGGTCCTCCACATCAGCTTTGGTGCAGATCTGCCGGGAAAGAGTAGGGGACATACCCTTGATGGAGTTAAGGATAGCCTTTTCTACAGGGCGGCCCATCTCTGTTTCAAGGATGGGAAGCTTGCCGGAATCGATCTTCTTTTCTGCTTCTTCAATGGTCAGCTTATCCTGGGAAGGGGGATATTCGTAGATCCTGGCAGGCATTACCTCACGGACCCTGCTGACGGAATAGTCAACATGGACTGCGCTGTCTAAGATCTTTCCCGACTTGTTTATGAGGATAAGGTTACTGTAGCGGCCCATAAGCTCTGCTACCAGTCTTAAGCTGTTGGTGTCATGAAGTTCGTCGGTGTTGACGGCGTTGATCTCGATTATTCTCTCATATCCGGGATTAGTGATGGACTCGATCCTGGCTCCGGAGAGGTATTTTCTCAGGAGCATACAAAAGGAGGGAGGCATCATGGGATTTTCCCTGGTGGATTCAGTGATATTGATCCTGGGAGCAGAGGGATTGATGGAAATAAGGAGCTTCTTTACACCGGAAGAAGTCCTTATATGAAGGATAACGGTATACTTGTCAGGCTGGAAAACCTTGTCGATCCTGGCGCCTTTAAGATCCCTGTTAAGTTCGTAGGTAAGAAGTTCAGAGGTTATCCCGTCAAGAGCCATTATGTCTCACTTCTCTCCGGGGAAGGAGTTGCGCTGATGCTCAGGAGCAGACCTATGACCCAGATTCCTGCGACGATGATAAGCTCAAGTCCCAGAAGGAAGAAGAACCTGTCGTAGTAATTCCAGGCGAAAAGGAGGTCCAGAAGGACGATGAGCGTGATGATAAAGATGGTGGCAACAGGCCTGAAGGCTCTTGTCTGCTTAAAGGCACTATAAAAATCGGCGATGATGGAAGCATCGCTCTGAGGTGCAGCCTTTTTCCTTGTAGTCTGGGAAGGACGTCTCTTTCCGGTATTTCTGGAAGAACTGGATCGTCTCTGTCCGCCTCTCTGTTGTGCCATCTGATACCACTCCTTATATATTTATATTTGATTTTACCATACTGATCATTTAATAATAGCCGTTACTGATACAAACAAGTGACAATTATCGTACATCTGTTGGTGTATCATCTAGATATGGACGGGAAGAAATATGAGAAAAAAGTTGCTTCTTATCTGAAGCGGAAAGGCTTTTTTGCTGTAAAGGTCACAGGTGAGAGCGGTGACTATGGTGTAGATGTGCTGGCAAGAAAGAATATCCATAAGTATGCGGTCCAGTGTAAGTATTATTCCAGGCCTGTGGGAGTTCATGCAGTCCAGCAGGTTGTAGGCGGAATGAAATATTATAAATGCGACAGAGCAATAGTTATTACCAATAATACATTTACCAGGCAGGCCAGAGCTCTGGCATCTGAGAATAATGTAAAGCTGATAGCAGGTTATGACGGCCGGGAAGGTGTCAGATGGGTCCTGTTCACCTTATTTGTCCTGGTCACTGTTATCTTTATCTATCTTTTCAAAACAGGAATGACCGGTTAAGGGATGTCCTCTGACATCCCTTCTTTTATGTTATGAAAATGCCATAGGTGGTGCCACCTGATGGCATTTCTTATGGCAATTTAGCTGTTTATGCCATTAAAAATGCCATAAAATGGCAGTAGTTATGGCATTTTTGATGTTTGTGACGTCGGAAATGCCATAGCATGGCATAAGCTATGGTAATATTTAAAAAATGGGATCAAAAAACAGGCTGCCCGGAGGCAGCCTGCTGTAAATATTTGATCTTGGTTATTATCAGATGAGATCGCCCTTTTCCTTGAGGAGCTTCTTGATCTTCTCTGTGGGGTTGATCAGGTTGGAGAGGGATGCATCGTGGTTGATGGCATCGATCAAGAGGGCAACGAACTTACACATGTTGACATCTGCAAACCAGGGAGCCTCCAGAAGCTCGGGACGTCTGTAGATCAGGTTCGTTGCGAATACTTTGTCGAATACGCCTTCTTCGTAAGCCTTGTTGAAGTTGTCAACACCCTCTGTGAAGAGACCGAAGGTTACGGCGCAGAAGACTTTTCTTGCTCCGCGCTCCTTCATCTCCTTGGCGATATCGAGCATTGAATCACCGGAGGAGATCATGTCATCTACGATGAGGATATCCATGCCTTCTACGGATTCACCGAGGAACTCGTGGGCAACGATGGGATTTCTTCCGTTGACGACAGTTGTATAGTCACGTCTCTTGTAGAAAGTTCCGAGAGGAACACCCAGAATGGATGCGAAGTACATAGCTCTTCCGATACCGCCTTCATCAGGGGATACTACCATGAACTTACCCTTGGTGAAGCTGAGATCCGGGATCTGACGGTACATTTCCTTGATGATCTGGTATGTAGCGGGAAGGGACTCGAATCCGGAAAGGGGAATGGCATTTGCAACTCTTTCGTCGTGTGCATCGAAAGTAATTATGTTGGCAACGCCTAAGTTATAGAGCTCTTCCAGGGCAAACGCGCAGTCCAGGGACTCTCTTGAGTTCCTCTTATGCTGACGGCTCTCATAGAGGAAGGGCATGATGACATTGATCCTTCTTGCCTTACCGGAGCAGGCCAGGATAACTCTCTTAAGATCCTGATAGTGGTCGTCAGGACTCATGCGGTTCATCTCGCCGAACATCTTATACTGGATGGATGTGTTCATGACATCGCTTACGATGTAAAGGTCGTGACCTCTTACCGTATTCTTTACTACGGCTTTACCTTCACCGGAGGAGAATCTCGTATTGTCTACTTCTATGCGGTAGTCGCTTCTGAAGAATCCGGGATATTTGGAAACGATCGCCTCCTGCTGATACTCGGATCTTCTCTTGTTGAGATAGAAGTTGACTCTTTCGGTGAACTCACCGCTGCCCTTGAGGGGGATAAGTCCGATAGGTCCGACAGGAGCCATGGGGTTCTCGCCGTACTGGTTGTAACGGGAATAGGATTTCTCATCAAAAGGAACTGAAGTCATGATGCACACATACCTTTCTTTCTGTTCTTTTTTATTTCTTTTTAGTTCTCGTCGAATTCGTCAAGAAGCTCTCCTATCCTCATCTGGCCCAGAAGGTCCGAGATCCTGGATGTGGAGTGGATCAGGTCGAAAACGGATTCGTCAACATTTAGAGCGTCTATGATCCTTGCTACATAGGGGGTCATGTTGACATCTATATACCAGTCCCTGGAAAGAAGTTCCGGGGTACGATATATCAGGTTAGTACATAAGACGGCTCTGATGGTGCCGTCATTATATGCCTTGTCGAATACTTCAAGGCCGTCGGTGAAAAGTCCAAAAGGAGAGAGACAGTAGATATTTCCTGCGCCTGCAGCCTTGAGCTTTTCGGATGTCCGGAGCATGGTGCTTCCGGAGTTGATCATGTCATCTACGATCAGGATATCCTTGCCGGAGACGTCATCTCCTAAGAACTTATAGTCCTTGACCGGGTGGACACCGTCTACCTTTTGGGTATAATCCCTTTCCCTGTAGAAGATGCCCAGGGGCAGATTCATCATGGAGGAGTAGAAGATACCGCGGTTTACGCCTGATTCGTCAGGGGATACCACCATTACGCTGTCCTTGTCGATCCTCAGGGAATCGAACTTGTTAAGGAGGGTGGAGATGATCTTATATGCGGACCTGGGCATATCGATGCTCATAAGGGGCACTGCATTGGCGATCCTCTCGTCGTGGGGATCGAAGACGATGAGGTTTTCGACGCCCAGTTCGTAAAGCTGCTGGAGTACTGCCGCGCAGTCCAGGGAATCCCTGGCTGTATTTCTCACTTCGGTACGGGCTTCGTACATGAAGGGCATGATCACATTGATCCTCTTGGCCTTGCCGCTTACTGCGGAGATGATCCTCAGAAGATCTCTGTAGTGGTCATCGGGAGAGAGGACATGCTTCTGTCCGAACATCTCGATCTCTATATTTCTGGATAATACGTCTGTGATTATGTAAATATCGTGACCCCTGACACTCTCGCCCAGCTGGAACTTACCTTCGCCTGTCTGGAAACGGACAAGCTCAGACTCCATCATGTAGTCCTGTCTTAAATATCCGGGGGTATCGGTGAAACGGTTAGACTTAAGTGCAACGCGCTTCTTGCGCTTCTCGAAAAGAATGTTGCTGACAGCTCTTACGAACTCTTCGTTCGCTGTATGAGCGATTATTCCGATTGGACCAAACGGTTCTAAGTCAGCCATAAATACACTCCTTGGACGCTATAAATCAAGTATTAATTAAATACTGAATAAAAGCAATTGTCTTTTTTGACAAAATTGGGTGTTCTGAAAGGGGAAAAGTTTGAAAATTGTGTCTTTAACTTTCCGGATAAATATATGCTTGTATGGCTTCCTTAAGGTCGGAAAGGCCCGTCTTTGCGTTGCTTGACACCGCAAAGACCTGTGCGTTCTCATCAAAATCAAAATATTCTTCCATTTCTCTTATTCTTTTGTTGCACTGCATGCGGCTCAGCTTGTCGCACTTGGTGAAGATGACAAAATACGGAAGGGAATTGGAGTTCATATATTCGATCATGGCAATGTCCTCTTTGGAAGGCTCGTGCCTTATGTCTATCAGGTGCAGGATCAGCTTATAATCCCGGCCTGAGGTAAAATACTGGTCAGCCAGCTTGGAAAAGCTCTCCTTAAGTTCCTTGGAGACCCTGGCATAGCCGTATCCGGGAAGATCGGCTATAAGAAGCTTCCTGTCCACGTTAAAGTAGACCACGGCTCTTGTCTTTCCGGGACTCTGGGATACCCTGGCCAGCTTCTTGTTATCGGCAAGCGCGTTGATAAGGGAAGACTTGCCCACATTGGACTTCCCGGAGATGACTATCTCGGGAAGGTCTGTATCCGGACACTGAGATATCTTTGCGGCCAAAGCCATAAAACGGGTGTTCCTGAAATTAATATCCATGTGAGTCATTATACAGATGTTTGGACTTTGCGACAAAGGTTTGTAACGGATTGTAACGGATTTGGTGCCAAATCCTCTTTTTTATCTACTATCCTCATGTTATGTACGAGTATTTTTTGCAAAAAGACCTTATCATTTCCAAAGTGAAAAAGGAGCTTGCAGTAAGGCCCCTTATATTTCCAGCGGTCATTTCGGTCCTTATGGTCTTTATGAGGTCTTCCGTGATGGCGCTCCTTTTAGCGGTGTTATTTGCTGCGCTGATCTTCATATCATGGGATAAAAGGCACAAGCTGATGTTTTCTTTATCGGCAATCCTGGCCTTATATATCTTCCTGGTCTTTTCCATGTGCGAAAAGGATGTTTCTGACTGTTATGTAAAGGATCTGGACTGCTTTGTTCTTAAAACGGAGCTTAAGATGGACGGCTCCTCCAGGATCTGTCTTTATAACAGTGACTTCGGCAGGCTCATGATGTATGGGACTTCTGAAGATATCTATCCCGGGGAGATCATACATGTTTCAGGCGCTGTGGCAACTCCCGGGCCCCCTTCGAATCCGGGAGAGTTCGATTACAGGTCATATCTCAGGTCAAAAGGGATCAATGCCACCATCTATCAGGAGAAGACGGAAGTCGTATCCCGGGGCTCCAAAATGACATCAGTCCTTTCCTATCTGATAAGGGGATCATTTGATATAAGGAGCAAAGTGGCTTCACTGTTCGGTGATATGGAAGCGGAAGCCTGCGGGATATTTATGGGTGATACGACTTTACTGGCAGATGAGACCGGAAGGTCTTTCAGGCTTACCGGCTGCGCCCATCTGATGGCTGTTTCCGGCACCCATTTCAGCGGATTTCTTATGGCTTTTCCTTTTGTGCTGGGGACTATGGGGGTCAGGAAAGGCAAAGCAACCTTTATCCATGGGGTCCTCTGTATCCTGATGGGGATCTTTACAGGCTGGTCAGAATCGGTTACCAGGGCTGCATTTATGAGCATTACGGCTTTTTCTTCGAGAGATCATTATTCGGCAATGTCCATGGCTGCTGTGGCTATCTGTGTGACAGACCCCTATAGTCTGATGTCTTCGGGGTTTCTTATGAGCTTTTCCGCCGGGCTTTCCATCAGGCTTATCGGAGGAAGGCTGGACAGGGCTTTGGAGGATAGACATGTGCCGGGGATAATAAGGGGCCTTCTTGTGCCTGTCTTAAGCGCCCAGGCGGGAATGCTGCCCTTTATGATCCGGCAAAACTACAGGATAGGCCTTCTTAATCTGGTGGTCTGTTCAGTTGCTTCCCTGATAGCCCAGCTGGCATGTGTGTTTTTTATCCCCTCGGTCATACTGACACTGCTTACCGGTCCTTTGTTTATGGAGCCGGTCCTGATCCCTCTTAAGCTGTTGTTTAAGCTCCTTGATTCATATGCTCCGCTGGCTCTGTTGTCCCCAAGGGCCGATGTGGCGCTCCTTATCCCGGCTTTTGCCCTTATTCCTTTACTGATGGCTGACGGCAGGCTTAAGATCCTGTATAAGAAGATCATCCCTTTGCTGCTGTGTGTTTCAGCCGGTATCGTTCTGTCGTCATTCCTTTTTGAGCCTGAAGCATCAGTGGTATTTATAGATGTGGGTCAGGGCGACAGCTGTCTTATCATATGTGGAAATACGTCAGTCCTTATAGATGGCGGCACCTTCGAAAACGGCGGCCGGGTCGCATCTGTCCTGGACTACTACGGCATCGGTACGGTGGATATAGCTGTAATGACCCATCTTGATGAGGACCACATGGGAGGCATCTTATATCTGTACGAAAAGGGAAGGGTCAGGGAAGTTCTGACCTCATGTCCCGGGGACAGCCCATTGCCATCAACAGGGATCTATCAGGGAGATGTGATAACTTTTGGTGAAGATATGAGCCTTCGGTGTATCTGGCCCCGGAAAGAGTCGTTCCATGACGGAGAAAACGAGGACAGCGTGGTCCTTATGCTGGAATCTTCAGGGTGCAGGATCCTGTTTACCGGGGATGCGGGTATGGAGTCTGAGGTTTCTATGGCGGAGGAAGGAACACTTTCAGATGCCGACATCCTTAAAGTTGCCCATCATGGGAGCAGGTACTCCACGGGAGATCTGTTCCTGTCGGAGGTCCTTCCGGAATATTCCATAATATCGGTGGGAAGGAACAACCCCTACGGACATCCGGCAGAGGAAACTTTATCAAGGCTTTCAGATCATTTCTCTGATGTCATCAGGACGTCGGATAAGGGGGCCGTAACAGTGAATATCTACGGCAGCTATTACAAAATAAGCACCTTT
>JAGAFH010000145.1 GCA_017612755.1 Clostridiales bacterium | reverse complement strand
GGCGTTCTCGCAGGATATCCTGTAGTTAACCTCAAGGCTACATTGGTTGACGGTTCTTACCACGACGTTGACTCTTCGGAAATGGCGTTCAAGATCGCTGCATCCCTTGCATTCAAGGCAGGTATGGAACAGGGCAATCCTATCCTTCTTGAGCCCTACAGCACAGTAGGCGTACATATCCCCGAGGATAAGCAGGGTGATATCATGGGCGACATGAGCAAGAGACGCGGACGTATCATGGGATACGGAACAGATGAAGACGGCGCTACGGTCGTTTCCTGTGAGGTTCCTACCGCAGAGATGGCAACATATGCTACTGACCTTAAGTCAATGACACAGGGCAGAGGCTGGTACACCATCGAGCATGTAAGATATGAGCCCGCACCTCCGGAGGTTGCACAGAAAGTTATCGACGCTGCTAAGGCAGAAGAAGAGTAATTGAAAAAGAAGGCCGTCATCCGACGGTCTTCTTTTTTAACTCAATATATCCTGTAGATTATCGTGTAGTTGTCGTTAGGGAAGTAGGCTACCTGGGTGAGATTATCCCTGAAGAATTCCTCATTGTAGTAGTAGCCCTCAGGGAACTCGCAGCCGTAGAAATCCGGATCGTCCACCAGATATCTTATGCCGCGCTCCTGGCAGTATCTCCTGAACTCATCGATGTTGTTTCCGCAGCCTGTAAGGAGCCAGTAGTAGATAGTATCCCTTGTGTATGTGTCGTGACCTGCGGACCAGGGATAGTAGGGCCAGCCGTAGTAGGAGGGGCGTCCTGCTATATAGAATCTGTTAAGGGACCACTCGGGTGTGAGGAATACGTCATCAGGTTCCGTATTTGCTTCGATCCAGGCGGCAAGTTCCGAGTTAGTGTTGAGTTCGACACAGTTCTTGTTGAGATTTATGTAAGTGCACCATTCGCTTACTCCTGTGGCTGTCAAAGGTACCAGGAGTACCGCTCCGATAAGTATAGTAGCGGCCTGGACTGCGATGAACTTTCCTTTGCCCAGCTTCTCCTTAACTTTGGCAGAAAGGGTGAAGAGGCTTCCGAGAAGGCCTGCCACGAAAACGTCCAGCAGGATAAGAGAGATCTGGATAAACTTATGGTTGGCCAGCATCTCCAAAGATACCCTGAACATGAATGCGAAAATAAAGGGAAGGATAAAGCAGAGGAACAGAAGGGATCTGTAGACCGGCTTTTCCTTCATTATATCCCTTATGAGAAGATAAACGGCAAATCCAAGGGAAAGGATCACCGTAAGACCTGTCACGATAAGTATGTAGTTGGTGATCCCGGCGAAAGTCTTGTTTTCCACCACGAATCCGCACTCTTTGGCAAACTTGACCACGTTACTTGCATTGCCCGCAAAGAGCTTTGTCTGTATGGAAGCGGAGATAACGGCACAGGCCGCCACACAGGCATATATCAGACGGCTCTCGCTTATGATGGCCATTCCCAGAAGAACCAGCAGGGCGCCGATAAGGGCGGAACCGTGGAAGAAGGGAGTGGTGATCACGAGGATAGAAGAAAGGATCATGATACCCAGAGGGTTCAGGGGATCTTCCTTATCCCAGATCCAGGCTTCCTTTGAGATAAAGAAGAGCCTGAAGGGGTTCTTTTCGCCCTTGGACTTGATGATGCGCACTTCCATCCTTCTTACGAAGGGGAGCATCAGGATGATAAGGATAAGGATGACTGAAACGCCCAGCATCAGATGACGCTGGTTGGGATATACATTTATGGCCCAGATCCCCCAGTTGTCGTAAGGGGTGGCAGCATACCATTCGGAACTCAGGGAGATGCTCTGGATAGCGGCCTTAAGAGGGATGCCTGCCTTTACAAGATCTGAGATATGGATAAACACATTGAAGGAACTTCTGAAGAGTACCAGTATGGGAGCCAGGATAAATCCCGCTCTTCTTCTGAAGAGAAGGACCGTGAGAAGTCCCAGAAGCTCAAAGCAGCAGACCATGCAGATGATACTGGGGATATTGATGGCCCAGTCCAGGGGAAGCCCCAGATACTCCAGGGTACCGCAGAGGAAATAGAAGAAGAAATGGTACTGGATACCGTCTCCCGAAAAGTGCATATACTGGGTAGGGTAGTTAAAGCCGACTCCGAAGGAGGAGGTCATGGCGGTGTGGGGCGCCAGGTCCGAGAATGTGGAATAACCGGCGAAAAGGGTACCTCCTGCGATCCTGTACGTATAGAACATAAGGAAAGTTGCAACAGAGGTAAAGATAACGGTACTGATACCGTAGTAGATTATGTTGCCGATAGAATCGTTATATGCGGGAAGGGAAGAGCTCTTGCCATCTTCGGAGGAATATCTCTTTATGTAAAGGGAGATATTCGTTGCGCCAAGGATCGCAAAGACTGCAAAGGTTATAAGGACCGAAAGCCTTTTTACCAGATCCGGAGTGCTGAGACCGTAGCTTATGAGAAGCGTTATATAGTAAAGGGTCATGGACACGGTCATGAGACCGGTGATCATTCCGGCGGGCATTATAAAGAGTACAGGTGATGCCTGTGATATGACTTTCTTGGAAGGTGAGGACGCGACAAAGAGCCTTTCGATGTCGGGTACGAAAAACAATATGAGCGATATTCCGAAGAATGCGCATAATATCAGATACAATACTGCAAGCATAGCTGCTCCTGTTTTCTTAATTATTTAATTTAGTATATCAATTTATGCTATGGTCTTTTTTTACATGTTCTTTACGTTTTGAAATCATTTTCGCGGGTAACACAAATGTAATGTTTTCAAGGGCTTTGGGGTAAAGTAGCAATGCTATAATCCATAACCGTAAGAACATTTTTACCATTATCTTAACGAGGTATCAGTATATGAAGATCGTAGTACTCGGAGGCGGTTTAAGCCCTGAAAGAGACGTTTCAAAAAAGTCCGCAAGTCTTATTGCAAATGCCCTTTTGAGAAAGGGTCATGAAGTAGCTGTTGTAGATCTTTACGACGGTACAGACAGCGATTGTGATTTCAGGAAAGGAACAGATGACCTTTTCGAGTACGCCATCCCTGAGACGGAGCCGGATCTGGATCAGATCGTGGCTGACCACGGCGGCAGGGAAGAGTGGGTCGGCCCCGGAGTTATCGATATCTGTAAGTCTGCAGACGTTGTTTTCGTAGGCCTTCATGGATCCCACGGAGAGAATGGCCAGGTACAGGCTCTTCTGGACGCGTACAATATCAAGTACACAGGTTGTAACTATTTAGGCTGCGCCCTTGCCATGGATAAGGACATCTCAAAGATCCTTGTGGCAGGCAGCGGATATAAGACAGCAAAGTGGATCAAGGGCAATGCGGAAGATCTGACTGTCGAAGGTATCGAAAAAGAGATCGGCATCCCCTGTGTAGTTAAGCCCATCGGATGCGGCAGCAGCTGCGGTGTATCAGTTGTTAAGACAAAGGATGAGCTTGTTAAGGCCATCGACTATGCTGCAGCTTATAAGCAGATGGTGCTGGTGGAGCAGTTCATTACAGGAAGGGAGATCACCATCGGGATCCTTGATGGAAAGGCACTTCCCATTATCGAGATCGTTCCCCACGAAGGTTTCTACGACTACAAGAATAAGTATCAGGCAGGCCTTACAGATCATATCTGTCCTGCAAAGATAAATGAGGCTGACACAAAGAAGGCAAAAGAACTTGCCGAGAAATTCTTTGAGATATTAAGAATGGATTCCTACGGAAGGATCGACATGATCTATGACGAGGAAAAGAGCGAGTTCTGGTTCATCGAAGCCAACAACCTTCCCGGTATGACAAATACCAGCCTTGTTCCTGACGCCGCAGCGGCAGAGGGCATCCGGTACGACGATCTTGTCGAGAGGATAGCGCTGTCCGCAAGGAGCGGCAATTGATGAGGAAGACTGAAGTCCTTATAATCGGCGGTGGAGCTGCAGGTCTTTTCGCTGCATGTTTCCTGAAAAAAGAGGGTAAGGGTTTCCTTGTCCTGGAAAGAGGGAACGAAGTGGGAAGAAAGCTCCTTCTCACAGGCCACGGAAGATGTAATATCACCAACAGGAAGATCCCGGCAGAACTTAAAGCAGGCTATCACGAGGCCGGCAATTTCATCTACCCCGCCATAAAGACCTTCTCTCCCGAAGACGCCATAGACTTCATCGAGAACGAACTTAAGGTCCCCCTCAAAGAAGAGGAGAACAACAGGATGTTCCCCGTGTCCGACAGCGCGAAAACAGTAGTGGACGCTCTCAGGAGATACATCGGGGAAGGTAATATAGAGACTAACGTAAACTGCTCTGAGATCACAAAAACGGAAGAGGGATATAAGGTCATTTCCGACAGGGGAGAAGAGTTTTCCTGCCGGAAGGTCATTGTGGCTACGGGGGGCAGGAGCTATCCCCGGACCGGATCTGACGGAACAGGCTATAAGTTCCCGGAGTCTGTGGGCCATACCATAACAAGCCTTATCCCCGCCCTCACCTCTGTTGAGATGGACGAAGAAGGACAGAAGTTCACATCCAAAGTGTCCGGCGTATCCGTAAATGCGGGAGCCAGCCTTTACTACGACAACAGGAAAAAAGCATCGGGAACCGGAGACGTGCTCTTCACCCACAAAGGCCTTTCAGGTCCCGTCATCGGAGAGATAAGCCGTGAGATCCCCAGGGATATCGTGTCCGCTGACGGATGGATAGAACTTGATTTCACTCCCGGAAGATCTGATGAGGAGATGGACCGGGAACTTACGGATCTTATAGAGAAAAAGAGCGATACGAAGCTTACTACTTTAGGAGCGGAATATGTGCCCGCTTCCGTCGCCAATGCCCTGGGAGAGAGGGCCGGTGTCACAGATCTTTATTCAAGGAATTGTGACAGGGCTGCCAGAAAGGCCTACCTTAAGGAGCTTAAGCATCTGGAACTTAAGATAGGAAAGGCTCCCGTCTATGAAACAGCATATGTTACAAGGGGCGGCGTGGCCCTTAAGGAGATCAGAAGGGAGTCCATGGAATCCGGGCTTTCTGAAGGCATGTATATCATCGGCGAGATAGCCGATATAGACGGGGTCTCCGGAGGATATAACCTTCAGGCCTGCATGAGCGAAGCATTTATTGCAGTTAAGGATATTATAAGGTAAAATAATCCCGATTTTATGCTTCGGAGGTAGGCTCCATGATCACAAAAAGAGATGATTATATTTCCTGGGATGAGTATTTCATGGGTGTTGCCAAGTTGTCTGCCATGAGGTCAAAGGATCCGAATACGCAGGTAGGGGCATGTATAGTAAATTCCGAGAACAGGATAATGACAGTAGGTTACAACGGCCTCCCCAAGGGCTGTGACGATGATGATTTTCCCTGGGAGAGGGAAGGCGGGGCATACGAGACGAAGTATGCTTATATCTGTCATGCGGAGCTTAACGCGATCTTAAACTGCGGAACTGCTGATCTTCGCGACAACAGGATCTATGTTACCCTGTTCCCCTGTGAGGGATGCGCGAAAGCTATTATCCAGAAGGGTATAAAAGAAGTTATCTACGACAGCGACAAATATCATGATACGGACGCTTCCAGAGCGGCCAGAAGGATGTTTGATGCTGCCGGTGTTAAGTATACAGGTTATAAGTCTTCAGACAGGACTATCGAGATAGAGGTCTGAGGCAGGTTAGGAGAAAAGAAAATGGCAGAGATCAATTCATTTATCTGGGACGAGAAGCACGAATGTATGGGGGAAGACGAGAGAAGAGAGCTCGTCGGAAAGAGACTTGTTGACTGCGTAAGACGCACATATGACAACGCTCCCTACTACAAGAAGAAACTGGATAAGGCCGGTGTCTCTCCCGACGACATCAAGAGCCTTGATGATATAACAAAGCTTCCTTTTACGGATAAGCTAGATTTCCGTGACAATTATCCCTTCGGAACACTGGCTGTTCCCAGAGAGAAGCTGGTAAGGTTCCACGCTTCTTCCGGTACCACCGGAAAGATGAAGGTGGTAGGATATACTGCCAACGATGTTGATCTCTGGTCGGAGGCTCTCTGCAGATGCTTCGCCATGAGCGGAATGCAGAAGGGTGACCTGGTCCACATCGCGTACGGCTACGGCCTTTTCACCGGAGGTCTCGGACCCCACTATGCATGTCAGAAGTTCGGTTCCGTAGCGATCCCCGTATCCGGCGGTAATACTGCAAGACAGATTCAGATCCTTACCGAGTGGCAGCCTCAGGTCATCTGCTGTACTCCCACATATATGCTCCACATCATTGACACCATCGAGAAGAACGGTGTGGACAAGAGCCTTGTTAAGCTCAGGAGCGGTATATTCGGAGCCGAGGCCTGGACAAAGGAGATGAAGGATCAGATCGTGACTAGGATCGGACTTTAGGCCTTTGAGATCTACGGCCTTACCGAGGTAGTAGGCCCCGGAGTAGGCTGCTCCTGCGAATACTGTGATGACATGATGCATATCAACTCCGATATGTTCTGGCCCGAGATCGTGGATCCCGATACAGGTGCTCCTCTTCCCGAAGGTGAGCTGGGTGAACTGGTATTCTCGTCGATCCTCAAGGAAGGCGTTCCCATGATCCGCTACAATACCCATGACCTTACACGTATCCACTACGGTAAGTGCGCCTGCGGAAGGACCACACCCAGGATCGAGAAGATCACGGGACGTGCAGATGACATGCTCATCATCAGAGGCGTTAACGTATTCCCGACACAGATCGAGACAGCAGTAATGAGATACAAGGAAGTCCTTCCCCACTACATGATCTATGTAGACCGTATCAATAATCTCGACGTCATCACAGTCAAGATCGAGCTTAATCCTTCTGCATTCCCCGATACCATGAAGGGCCTTGAGAAGCTTACCAAGTCCATCGAGGGCGACATCGCTTCCATCACCGGTATCCATGCGAAGGTCCAGCTTGTTGAACCCAGATCCCTTCCCAGATCTGAAGGTAAGATGGTCAGGGTCATCGACTCAAGATTTAAAAAATAATTCCGGAGGCTTCTTCATGAAGTTCAAAAAGATCGCTACAGCTATCCTTACGGCTGCCATGGTATTTTCCACGGCAGCTTTCTTCGTGCCGCAGACATCCGTATATGCAGATGCCAGCGCCAATGTAGACAATGTCAATCCCTGGGATTCCGGGGGACAGATAACCCTCACCTTATCGGGGTGCGACGGATATGAGACCATCACCGTAGTCGTTAAATTTGACGGAAGTGTCACTTCCGCCAGCGGCTGGGGATTTGATTCATATGATGTAAACGGCAGCGAAGTTACCGCCACCGTTTCCGCATCAGGTCCTAATTCCTGGGCCTTTAACGGCAGTGTAGGCATCCAGGCAGAGGGTTCCGGTATCACGGGTGCGACTTTAGTATCCGTTGAGGGAGACGGAACCTACAGCGGAAACAGCAACAATAATGGTGGCAACAATAACGGCGGAAATAACGGAGGAAACAGCGGTGGAGACCAGATCGACCAGACCCCTTCGGCTACTGCTGACCTTCCCGATTCAGGTGCGGTAGAAGGTGACGACTGGCTCACCACGGACGGGGACAAGATCGTAGATATGAACGGTACGGAAGTATGGCTCACCGGTCTTTCCTGGTTCGGATATAACACCGGAACGAATCTTTTCGACGGTGTATGGAACTGTAACCTTAAGTCTGCCCTGGAGTCCATAGCAGATCACGGCTTTAACCTCATAAGGGTCCCCATCTCTGCCGAGCTCATTCTTGACTGGAGTAACGGAGATTATCCGGAGGCCAATTATAACCACGCTTATAACCCTGAACTGGAGAGCATGAACAGCCTTGAGATCTGGGAATATGTCCTTGATATCTGCGAGGTGGAGGGCATCAAGATCATGCTTGATATCCATTCTGCCGAGACAGATGCTTATGGACATAATGCTCCTTTATGGTATACATCCAATATCTCAACAGAGGATTACTACGATGCCCTTGAGTGGATAGCCGAAAGATACAAGGATAACGATACCATCGTTGCTTACGACCTTAAGAACGAGCCCCACGGAAAGGCTTCAGAGACGGATCATGCAATATGGAACGACTCTACTGATTCCAACAACTGGAAATATGTGGCGGAGACAGCGGGCAACATCATCCTGGATGCCAATCCCAACGCCCTTATCGTTATCGAGGGTATCCAGATCTATCCTATGGATCTTGCAAATAATAACTTCACTTCTACAAGTGATGACGACTACTACAACTCCTGGTGGGGCGGAAACCTCCGGGCTGTTGCCGACTATCCTATCGACTTCGGATCTGCTGAGAGAAATGCCCAGATAGTCTATTCTCCCCACGACTACGGACCTGCAGTCTATGCCCAGCCCTGGTTCGAAGGAGGATTTACCTACGAGTCCCTTATTGACGACTACTGGTACGATTCCTGGCTCTATATAGATGATCAGGAGATCGCGCCTCTTCTCATAGGTGAGTGGGGTGGCTTCATGGAAGGTGACAACCTTACCTGGATGACCTACATGAGACAGCTCATCGGGGAATACCACCTGAACCACACCTTCTGGTGCTTCAATGCCGATTCCGGCGATACCGGCGGACTCGTGCTGGACGACTTCACCACCTGGGATACGGAAAAGTACGACTTCGTAAGCGAAGTCCTCTGGCAGACGGACGACGGCCAGTTTATCGGCCTGGATCACGAGGTGCCTCTTGGAGACAACGGCATCTCCCTTTCCGAGATCTCTGGTTCCGTAACTCCCAGGCCCACTACGGCTGAAACGGAAGAGACTGGGGAGACGGACGAGAGTGAGACATCTGTCACCACAGCTGCAACAGATGAGACATCAGTCTCTGAAAGTGAAGGACTGGACGGATCTTTAACGGCCCCTGAAGGAAAAGATCCCTCTTCCATGAACAAGCTCCTTAAGACTGCTGCTATAGTCATCATCTGTGTATTCGGCGCAGCCCTGATCGGCCTCGGCACCCTGGTGATCGTCAAGAAGAAGAAAAAGTCTAAAAATTGACCTTACATTTGACCTTCCGGGTCAAGGTTTAGGTCAAAAGAAGCCGAATATTGCTGAAATTGACCTAGCATTTGACCTGCTAGGTCAACTTTTAGGGCAAAAACACCTGGTTTTGGCTGAAATTGACCTAAACATATGACACAACTAGGACAGCGATCAGGTCACGAAATAGTAAAAATCAAAAAAAGATTCCAGCAAATGACTTTTTTTGCG
>JAGAFH010000144.1 GCA_017612755.1 Clostridiales bacterium | reverse complement strand
AGTACTATCCCAACGGCGGCGGAACCATCTTCACATTTGAGATCAAGGGTGGCGCAGAAGAAGCTAAAGCATTTATCGACAAGCTTCAGATCTTCTCCCTTCTTGCCAACTTAGCTGACGTTAAGTCCCTTGCCATCCACCCGGCTTCCACGACTCACTCCGAGGATTCCGAAGAGGAACTTGCTATCCAGGGCATCAAGCCCAGCACAGTAAGGCTTTCCATCGGTCTTGAGCACATCGATGATATCCTTGCCGATATCGCCCAGGCTTTTGAGTAAAAAGAGAATTCCAAAATAATAACTTCTGTCATATGAACAAGCCCCCTGCACTCATCCGTGCAGGGGGCTGTCCGTTTCTTCCTGTATATTAATTGGCTTACATGCCGACCTGATCTATGATATCGTTCGTTACATAGGAGACGCTGGCATTATGTGATGCCAATGACGATGCGGCATTCTTTGCCCTGTTCAGATACGCTCCTATACTCATTACGAGAACGGCCGCCAATATAACGATAATAGCGATAACGAGGACCATCTCGATCAAAGTAAAGCCCTGTTTAGTCTTATACACC
Organism: Clostridiales bacterium; assembly: GCA_017612755.1. Classification (GTDB taxonomy): domain Bacteria; phylum Bacillota; class Clostridia; order Saccharofermentanales; family Saccharofermentanaceae; genus Saccharofermentans. Next base: position 4,012 of record JAGAFH010000144.1, on the reverse strand, counting down.
TTCCTCACGTTCAAATTCCCCCCTGTTTATGATTATTAATTATAAACTAAATGTGAAGGAAATGTGAACTAAATGTTGAGCGAATGTGTTATGCAACCTGCCCAAAAAATATTTTTGACAAGCAGCAGTCAGGCGATCAGAGAATGACCTCCATGACTTCGATAACCACAGGTTCAAGGGGCTTGTCGGCATAATCGGTCCTTACGGAAGCGATCCTGTCCACTACGTCCATGCCCTCGATGACCTTACCGAAAGCGGCATACTGTCCGTCAAGATGGGGAGCATCCTCATGCATGATGAAGAACTGGGATCCGGCTGAATCCGGAGCCATTGCCCTGGCCATGGAAAGAACGCCTCTAGTGTGCTTCAAGTCGTTCCTGATACCGTTACTTGCAAACTCACCCTTAATGGTATAACCGGGTCCTCCGGTTCCTGTTCCCTCGGGGCATCCGCCCTGGATCATAAATCCGGGAATGACCCTGTGGAAAGTAAGGCCGTTATAAAAACCGTTGCCTGCCAGCTTGATGAAGTTCTCAACTGAGATGGGAGCGATCTCGGGATAAAGTTCTGCCTTTATGACGCCGCCGTCTGCCATCCTGATCTTGACCATGGGATTTGCCATTTTATCTTCTCCTTATTACTTATGCTTTCTGAAATTGTGAAGGATATCATCCTTGATCTTCCACAGCTCGGGTGAAAGATCCACATAATACTTGTGGGGATTATCAAATCTCTTGACTGCATCCCAGAGAGTATCCAGCTCCTTGGTGCAATAGCTCTTGATCTCGCCCATGGAAGGCTTCTCGTAAACGAGCTTACCGTTCTGGAAGATAGGAACAAGAAGCTTCCTGGTGGTGTAGTTCTCCAGTGTCTTAGTCTTCCAGGTCTCGATGGGATCGAAGATATCGTAGGGCTCACCCTCAGGGATCTTCTCTCCTTCAACGAAAAGAACATCAGCCATAGCCTTGCCGGTAGCCTTGTCGTAGAATCTTACGATCTCCTTATTGCAGGGAGTAGTAACCTTTCCTGCGTTCTCTGAGATCTTCATCTTGGGGATAACGTTTCCGTTCTCGTCCTCAACTGCGGAGATCTTATAAACGCCTCCAAAGACAGGCTCCGCCTTGGATGTGATAAGCCTCTCGCCTACGCCGAAGGAATCGATGCATGCCCCCTGGCTTATAAGATCTCTTATGATGTATTCGTCAAGAGCATTGGATACGGTGATCTTACAGTCTGTAAGGCCTGCATCGTCCAGCATCTTTCTTGCCTTCTGGGTCATATATGTAAGGTCGCCGCTGTCGATACGGATACCGAGGAGTCTCTTGCCCATGGGCTCCAGGACTTCCTTGGCACATCTGATGGCATTGGGGATACCGCTCTTTAAGACATCATATGTATCTACCAGAAGAAGAGTCTTGTCGGGATAGGACTCGGCATACGCCTTAAAAGACTCAAACTCATCATCAAAGAGCATTACCCAGCTGTGGGCCATGGTTCCGGAAAGAGGGATATCGAACTGCTGTCCGCAGATGGTACATGATGTACCGGCAACACCTGCGATATAAGCCGCACGGGCGCCGAGAACGGATGCATCAAATCCCTGGGCACGTCTTGCGCCGAACTCCATTATGGGTCTGCCCTCTGCAGCCCTTACGATCCTTGCCGTCTTTGTTGCGATAAGGCTCTGGTGGTTGATGGTGCAAAGAAGGGCCGTCTCAAGAAGCTGTGCCTGAAGAACAGGTCCTCTTACCTTGACCAGGGGCTCTCTGGGGAATACTACCGTACCCTCGGGGATAGCCCATACATCACACTTGAAATCAAAGTTTCTGAGATAATCTATGAACTTGTCATCAAATCCGTAGTTCTTAAGGAATACCAGATCCTCCTCGGAGAACTTCAGGTTGTCGAGATAGTCGATGACCTGCTCAAGACCTGCCATGATGGCGTATCCGCCGCCTTCGGGAACATCCCTGAAGAACATATCGAAAAATACGATCTTGTCGGCATTGCCGCCGTCAAGGTATCCCTTACCCATGGTAAGCTCGTAAAAGTCCGTAAGAAGACTCATATTAGTCCTGTCATTCCACATATTATCCATATCAGGTACCTCTTTTTCTTTAGATTAAGGTTTCTTTATTATACACCCATATCAGCCTGCATACATTATTCCGGACAATACATCTTCCTCGTTTACACCGTTGATGGTACGGGGGTAATCGTTATTGTCGTAGGAGAGATAATACTGCTGCCCCGTGGCCAGATCTTCCACTATGGCAGTATTTGAGTATCCGTATGCCAGGGCTATCTTAAGATCTGTTCCGGAGGGGATAGTGGCAGCCTGGCCGTCAGGATAGGTAATGGTATCCACATCCATGAGAGTCGTCAGGATCTGTCCTCCCGTCGCATAACCGAAAGAGCCGTCTATATCGAAGGTACCGTTAAAGTCATCATCTTCCGCATCCGTTACAAAACCGGCAGGATAAAGAACACTATAGGAACTGAACAGATGGGTCCTCTGGCAGATATAAAGATCGTGGGGATCTGTAGGCATACAGGCTTCTATTACCGTCTCTGCGGGGAAGTAGTCGCTCATGAAATAATTCTCCACCTCCACAGGGCCTCCTGTGACAGTTCCCATGATCTCATTTACGAAAGAAGGAACATCGGATCCGATATCAAAAACATAAGTAACGGAATAATCATTGTCACTGTAAAGCACCGCGAAAAGATAATATCCGCCCTCCAGGCTCAGGAGATTCACATATCCCCCGTAGCCGTATATATCAGTTACGGAAGCGGTGTTGCCATCAACATCTATATAGATACCTGTGGTATTTCCGTACTCGTCGCTTTCGTATGTAACGTTCAGACTGTCAAGAAGTCCGTCTGCTCCCAGATCCGTATAGATGGTAACGGTGTCATTGTTTTCAAAGAGCTCTCCGTACTGGCATATATAATCCTCATAATTGGGAACGTAGGCATCAGTAAACAGATACTCGTTACCGCTATATAGGAGATTGTAACAGTCATACCCGTCTCCGTCGTCATCAGGAGAAATAACAGTGATGCCCTCATTCGTTATAACAAAAGAAGTGCCGGACGCCTCAAGATCTGCAAAGGATGACGCGGGATATCCCCTTCCTGTCATGAGATCACAGAAAGCCGCCTCGTCAGCGATGATGTCGGAGAACTCCACCATCTCACCTGTCCGGACATTAAAGTTGATTCCATAGAAGGAAGGTTCATCATAATAATCATGGCTCTCTGTCTGGATGCCGCTGAAGAAAAGGCTGTCTGCCCTCTTCATATAAAAATGCCTGAAAAGGCTGTTGGAACTGACGGCGGAAACAGCATCACTCTCAGCCTGATCGTTAAAGTCCTCTATAGCCTGATCAAGAGCAGGGTAAGCCGCCTTTGAATCATCGGTCAGGACAAGATTATAGTAGCTGGCTGAATAGATCAGTTCATCTGTAGAGTAAAACAGATAGTTCAATCCCACCTGGGGATTACCTTCAGAAGACGAAACGGGAACAGAAGGTATATCTGTTTCAGAAGTTTCAGTTTCAGCAGGATGCCTTCCGGTCTCAGAAGTCTCTGAAACGGAAGTTTCCGTCTCTTCAGTCTCTTCTTCCTCATCTTCATCCTCGTCTTCATCCTCATCGTCGTCCTTGTCCCTTGAGCTCCTTCTGTCACCGCCCAAAAGATCTTCTATAGCAGAACAGGAAGTGAATGAAATAAAAGAAAAACACATGGCTATTACGACCAGAAGTGATATCAGCGATCTGAACTTTTTCATCTGTTATCCTCCCTTAAAAAGAAAAGCTCCGGGGTCTCCCCCGGAGCTTAATTATATCATTTCAGTCTTTAGACTTAAATCAGCCAAATGGCTTATATCAGTCCTTAACGATCTCCTTTACGGATGTTGCAAGTCCGGCAATACCCTGGATCTCGGAAGGGATGATGATCTTCGTAGCTTTACCGTCAGCTACCTTCTCCAATGCCTCAAGGCTCT
>JAGAFH010000016.1 GCA_017612755.1 Clostridiales bacterium | reverse complement strand
CTTCCCGCTTCTTTCGGGAATGGTATTCTATCTGGCTCTTATCACGGTGCTTCTCTACTTTGCCGCTGACATCATCTCAGCCCTTATAGATCCGAGAATGAGAAACAACAGGGAGGGCAAATTATGAGGACTTCCCTTCAGCACAATAGCAGGATATATATGGTGGTAGGATTCTCACTTCTGGCAGTGATATTTATCGCTTTCTTCATAAGTCTGACGCACCTGTACAGATACGACCCCAACTCCACTAATGCGGCCGCCAAGCTCCTGGCACCTTCCTCTGACCATCTGTTCGGAACCGACAACCTGGGAAGAGATGTTTTCTCCAGATGTATGGAGGCCTCTAAATACACTCTTCTTGTTTCATTCTGCGGAGTGTTTATTGCCTTTGTCCTGGGAACGGTACTGGGTATGCCTGCCGGCTACTTCGGCGGCATAACCGATAAGTTCATAATGCTCATATCCAACAGTGTAATGTGTTTCCCCGGCATCCTTCTTGCCCTGGTGGCAGTTGCCGTTTTCGGACCGTCCCTGTTTAACGTGGTCTGGGCTCTGGGCCTTGTTTTCGCGCCTACCTTTGCCAGGGTCTACAGGACCGGTGTCATAGGTCTGTCTTCCAAAGAATATATCCTTCACGCCAAAGTGCTGAAGGTCAGCCCCATAAGGATAATGCTCCTTCACATGTTCCCTAATCTCATGCCCCAGCTTCTTCCTGCCATCGTAATCGGACTGGCAAACATGACGCTCTTTGAATCGGGAATGAGCTATCTGGGACTCGGGGTACAGCCTCCTCATGCAAGTTACGGAAAGATGCTGGCAGATGCCCAGAGCTACATGACAATGGCGCCCTGGCTCATCGTTTTCCCGGCACTTCTTCTGGTAATATACGTTCTCGGCCTTTATTTCCTTTCCGAGGCAGCCCGCCTCTCCTTCGGAGGTGAGAGACGATGAATATTGCCGAAGTAAAGAATCTTTCAATGTCCATCTACTCGGGAAAAGGCGTTCCCGCCCTGATCCTTGATGACCTTAACTTCTATATCCGCGAAGGCGAGATCTTAGGGCTCATCGGAAACTCCGGATCAGGAAAGAGCATGACGGCCATGACGATAGCAGGACTTCTTCCGGAGTCTGCTGTGGTCACATCAGGAAGCATCGAAATAGATGGAAAGGACGTGCTCAAGCTCTCACCTAAAGATCGTCGAAAACTCCTGGGCGAAGAGATCGGCATGATCTTCCAGGATCCAATGACGGCCTTAGATCCCCTTGAGACTGTAGGCAAGAACCTGGACGAGATCTTAAGGATAAGAAATATCCCTAAGGAAGAGCGGAAAGCAAGGATAATATCCATGCTGGAGACCGTTGGTTTTATCGAGCCCGAAAGGATCTACAAAAGCTATCCACACCAGATATCAGGAGGCCAGAGGCAGCGCGTCCTTATTGCAGGTGCGGCGCTTCTGAAGCCCAAGCTCCTCATTGCCGACGAACCTACATCTTCCCTGGATACTGTTACTACCGTATCTATCCTTAAGCTTCTTAAGGATATCTGTATAGAGATGCACATGACCATCCTCTTCATATCCCACGACCTGTCTGTCGTAAACAACTTCTGTGACAGGGTCATGGTAATGAAGGACGGTAAGATAATCGATTCCGACAATACGGAGGATATTCTCCACAATCCGAAGAACGCTTTCACGGCTGAGCTCCTTACAAAGGCCAAGCTGGATCCCAGATCCCTGGGTCTTGAGTTCTCGGAGGCAGACCCTTCAGCAAGCCCTATACTCAAGGTATTGGATCTGTCCGCTGCCTACAGGAACGGATTCTTCGGCAGAAAAGGCTCGAAAAACACTATAGAAGGCATCAATTTCGATCTGTTGCCCGGAGAGATAATGGGACTTATAGGAAGTTCGGGATGCGGCAAGACGACTCTTGCCAAGACCATCTGCGGACTTCTGAAACCTACTGCAGGCAATATCAATTCCTATTCGGGAAAAGTGGGCGTGGTATTCCAGGATCCCGTATCCTGTTTAAATCCCATGCATACTATCAGGTGGCATCTGAACGAACCCCTTATCGCCGCAGGCATTAAGCTCACATCTGAAGAGAGGGATAAGAAGATCCTTGAAGCCATAAAAGCAGTAGGCCTGGAAGAAAAACATCTGGCCAGATACCCGGGAAGGCTTTCCGGAGGTCAGAGGCAGAGGGCTGCCATCGCCATGTGCCTGATACTTGAACCTTCAGTAATAATCGCTGACGAGCCCTTCTCTTCCCTGGATGCCAGTTCGGCAGCATCTATCCTGAAGCTGCTGGCAAAGATCAACAAGGAGAGAAAGACATCTATCCTTCTCATATCCCACAACCTCAGAGTCGTCCGCACCATGTGCAGGAGAGTCCTGGTAATGTCCAGAGGTCATGTTGTGGAAGAAGGATTGACGGAAGATGTTCTTAAGTCGCCAAAAGCCAAAGCTACAAAGGCATTGATCGAAGCCGAAAAACAGTTATCCTGATCAATAATTCCAAACAAAAAAGACCGCCGGTCAACGGCGGTCTTTCTACTATCAGATTAGAACTGTCACTGATTGTATGTAGTATACGATAAAACCTGAATATCAGGAGCAGTGTTACCATTAACATTGAACGAGAAACCTACAGAACCCAGCGGAGGATTGTACTCATACTGGTTAGCTGTATAAGAAACAGTATATGTTCCGTTTCCGTTATCTGTGATCGAATAACGCCAGTCATTGCTCTGGAAGCTTCTTACATCACCTGAAACACTGATGGTGAAACTCTGAACAGTATTGGATCCGAAAGAAACACTTCCGCTGGCCGTTGTATCTGCTACGTTAGAACCCCAGGGATTCTCGGTATGATCATTAGCATCCCAGTGGGATCCGGTCGTAGAAGAGAATGACGATGTAGTTCCGTCACTGGAATCTATAGTAGTTCCGGGAGGAACAGGTGTAGGCCTGGGTGTATTTGTGGGCCTGGGTGTATTTGTAGGCGTCGGCGGAGGTGTGTCAGTAGGAGTTACGCCATCAGGAAGTGTAGGCTCAGGAGTAGGAGTGGTTGTTGTTCCTCTTCTGGGACGGGGTGTGGGCGGAACTCTGTTGGGACGGGTAGTCGTGATCAGGCTCTGAACACGAAGCTGTGCCTCGTCAACTGCAGGGATATAGTTCTCTTTGTACTTATTCTGAGTATTTCTGTATCTCTGAAGCGAATCGCCAATACCGATCGCAGCAACACTGGCAAGGATAACGATGATCGCGATAACGAGCATCATCTCTACCAACGTAAAGCCTCTCTTATTTATTTTCTTCATGCG
>JAGAFH010000143.1 GCA_017612755.1 Clostridiales bacterium | reverse complement strand
TATGGTTATACAGTAGATCCCGTATGCGATGCTAAGGGGAGCAGCATCCAGTTTTTCCTGAAGCCAGGCGCTGTCAGTCTCGATATTGTCGACCCTGAATCCATCGTCGATCTTAATGAGGCTGTAGCTCTTCCCGCTGTTATTGATAAAACCTTTTTCTTCGGCTTCCATAACTACTTCGTCGAATTCACTTCCCATTGAGAAAATGAAGACGGAACTGAAGGCGGCAGCAACGCATCCTACGATAAGGATGATGGTAAGGATGACAGCGACTTTTCTGACTGCGCCGCAGCTCTTCTTTACCTTTGCAAGTTTCTCGTTTTCCTGATTCATTGTTATTTCCTCCCTGAATTCCTTGATGTGACATCATAATACAACGGGAGGTTAACATTTGTCAACAACTTTTTTACGATAAACGATAAAAAGTTAATCAACAACGTATAATAGTAATCAATTATCGTCGCTCCAGTGGGCTGCATCTATGGCGAGGGCGACGAGAAGGACCGGAAGTTCATTTCTGCTGTCAGCTATCTGCAGCACATATGAATCGCCTATTGTCAGGAGCTTTTTTGAGATGAGGGCCACCAGGTCGCTGCCTTCCCGGATCTCAAAATCCCAATTGAAAAAATCTCCTTCAAGATACCAGTTCTTATAATCCACATCATACTTGGGAATAAAGAGGGAAAGTCTCTTGCTTATATTTCCCATATACTCACCGTAAAGATAGACCTCATATTCCTTAAGAAGGGCAAGGACTTTCTGGTGGATCATGCCCACCTCTTCGCCGGTAGCCTTGTCAAAGATCCTGATGGTCTTTCCGATGGAAAAAAGATCAGCCCTCACAAAATATCTGGGGGTATAGTTTCCGTCATAGACATCGTAGGAATCGGTCCAGGAGAATATCCTCTGTTTGATGATAAGGTTACTCATTTTACTGCCTGTGGATTATATTTTTTCAGATATTGTTCGTACTTCATCTCGCTGGCACGGTCTCTTCTCTGCTTGAAGTCGTGCATATAAGTATCGTCCGTCTCGGAAGCGAAACGGTAGACGATGGCAGCGATATTCATGCTGTGGTCGGCGATCCTGCCGCAGCTGTATAAGATATCGTTAAATACAAAGCCCTGTTCGGCGGTACAGATGCCGGCAGCAAGTCTTTCAACATGGGAGGCCTTGAATGTGTCGCACATTTCGCTGATGACTATCCTCAACGGTCCGACTTCGTCAGCCTTTGATGCATCTGCCTTCAGATAACAGTCAAGGGTGATAGTATAGATCTCCTGTACGGCTGATATAAGCCTTCTGAGTTCATCCTGGGCTGCATCGGAGAAGGACAGCTTCTTTCTGTTTATTTCTTCTGATGAATTGGCCATATAAGATGCATGGTCCGCGATCCTCTCCACCTCTCCGATGGCCTGGAGCATCTTGGAGGATCTGTTCTTGTCCTGGACGTTCAGGTGATGGGTGGTGGTGAGCTTCATAAGGTAGGAACCGATGTGGTCCTCGTAGCTGTCCACCTTTTCTTCGTTTTTCTTGATGTAATCGTACTCGTCCTGGTCATAACCGTTAAGGAGAAGGGCAGTTGCCTTATCAAGTCCTTCCTTAGCCTTGCTGACCATCTTTTCCATAGATCTGGAACACTCGGCAACAGCGATGGGGGGCGTGAGCATGAGACGCTCGTCCAGTTTAAACTCCTGCTCCTCGTCAGTCTCCTTGACGATCAGGTGGGCCAGCTTGACCAGGTATTTACTGAAGGGGAAAAGAAGGATGGTATTTACGATATTGAATATGGAGTGGAAAGCCGCGATGCCTACAACTCCTATGGTCCTGTCCATAAAGGCAAAATCAAAGATGGCATTAAGTCCGTAGAAGACTACCAGCCAGAGGACCGCGCCGATGACCTTGATAGAAACGTGGATAACGGTAACCCTCTTGGCATCCCTGTTGACTCCGATGGAAGAGAGGACGGCCGTTGCGCATGTTCCTATGTTGGCACCGATAACGATGGGTACTGCCACTGCATATGTAAGCTTTCCGGTCAGCGACAAACTCTGAAGGATACCGATAGCTGCTGCGGAGCTCTGGATAACTCCTGTTACGACGGCACCGGCCAGAACGCCCAGGAGGGGATTGTTAAATGCTGTAAGGATAGTGGTGAAACTGTCCATCTCCTTAAGGGGAGCCATAGAACTGGACATCATGGTCATTCCCTCCATCAGGATGGCAAATCCGATGAGCATTGTTCCGATATCTTTTTTGCTCTGACGCTTGGAAGTCATGAAAAGGATGATTCCGATAAGGGCAAATACGAGGGAGAAGCAGGTAGGCTGGAGCATCCTCAGGAAGAAATTGCCGCTGCTGTCGATTCCTGAAAGAGAGAGGATCCATGCGGTAAGTGTAGTTCCCACATCAGATCCGAATATGACGCCTACGGTCTGGGACAGTTCCATTATTCCGGAGTTAACAAATCCCACCAGCATGACGGTCATTGCAGAGGATGACTGGATGGCAATGGTGATGACTGCGCCTATTGCGAGACCTTTGAAGGGGTTATCTGTCGCTTTTCTAAGAAGCTTCTCAAGCTTTCCGCCTGCTGTCTTCTTTAAAGATTCCGATAGTACATTCATTCCGTAAAGGAAGAATGCAAGTCCGCCGAACAACGTGACAAATGAAAAAATGTCCATATATTAACAAACCTCGCTGCGGTTGAAATTCATGTTCCTGCACATACATTTTAATGCTGAAGGCGGACTCTGTAAATATAATTTTCGCGCGTGTTTATAATATATAGACCGGCATTTATATTTGCCTTTGGCCCTTCTCCCGGGCCGGAAGATGTGCCCGGATAAAACATAGATGAAAATCGATATAAGATCGCAGGGAGCTGCTGTATAATAAGATCATCAAGGCGCGGGAGGCAGACAACATGCATCTTCTCATAACAGTATTTGCGGCAGTGATCGTAACGGCTAAATGGTACAGGGACAGTAAAAATGAACTCCTTCTGGGATCCCTTGTCCTGATGCTCTGGGGTGCATCCCTCATGTGGCTCACTGATGCCCTGTTTGAGTTTGCGGAATTGAAAGCGGACTATTTTGCTCCCGGGATCTCTGATATGACCAATGATGCTTTCCTCGGTCTTTCCGTATTGGCGCTGGCTCTTATCGTCTGGGTGGTAAGGCTTCTTATAAAAGACCCTTCCGGCAGGGTAAGGGATGCTCTCCGCAGGAAAAGCTGACTGACATACAAATTCACACAGTTTTCCTCAAAAAAATAAAGATTATCAATTTATCCTAATAAGTGGTAAAATCTTTTGGTATGAATTTTTAAGGGAAGAGGAAAAATTATGGAAAACTATACCGTTATTTCTCAGGCCGAGATCGAGAGAGCTCTTTCGATCACAGGAAAGATCAACGATTATTACTACAGCAAGATGGTAGGTCAGAGAGAACTTGGAACGACGCTTCTCATCTCCATGATCGTAAACGGACATGTTCTTATCGAGTCTGTTCCCGGTCTTGCAAAGACCACGGCTGCCAAGACCATGACGGAAGCTGTCAACGGAAGATTCTCGAGGATCCAGTGTACTCCCGACCTTCTGCCCAGTGATATCATCGGTACCCAGATCTTCAATTATCAGAATAATGTGTTCGAGACAAAGCTTGGCCCCGTTCATGCAAACTTTGTTCTTCTCGATGAGATCAACAGATCGAGTGCCAAGACCCAGTCTGCTATGCTGGAGGTCATGCAGGAGCACCAGACCACTATCGGCGGAGAGAACTATCCGGTTCCCGATATCTTCATGGTAATCGCTACCCAGAACCCCATCGAGCAGGAAGGTACTTATCTTCTTTCCGAGGCCCAGCTGGACAGATTCTTCATGAAAGCTAAGCTGGATTACCCTACTCCCGAGGAGGAGATGACTATCCTCAACAGGATCGAGAAGGATGTATTCTCATCAACTGTCGCCGTTGCAACCCTGGAGGATGTTGATTATCTCCAGAGAACAGTTAAGAGAGTTTATATTGATGATTCAGTAAAGAAGTACATTATAGATATAGTCAATGCTTCCAGACATCCTGAAAACCACATTTACAAGGATCTTGCCCAGTATGTAACACTCGGTGCAAGTATCCGTGGCGGTATCTGCCTTATGGAAGTCTCAAAGGCCGTAGCGCTTCTCAACGGAAGGGACTATGTTACACCTGACGACGTTAAGGCGCAGGTACACGGCGTATTAAGACACAGGATCTCTCTCAACTTCGCTGCAGTTGCAGATAATGTTGATGAAGACCAGATCATCGATGCGATCATAGGAGCTACGCCTACTCCATGATGTCGGAATACATCACAAAGATCAAAGCCAACGTCAGCATCTTTGCCACCAAGAAGACCAGCAGTATCCTGGATGGTACTTATGTCTCGGTCTTCATGGGAAGAAGCATGAACTTTGAGGATCTCCGTGAATATGTTCCCGGAGACAGCATCAGGGATGTTGACTGGAAGGCCTCATCAAGATCCCGAAGCCTTCTTGTAAAGAGATATGTTGCGGACAAGAAACACAACATACTCCTCCTTATGGACTCCGGAGCAAAGATGTCCGGTGATACTGTAACAGGTGACAACAAGAAGGAGATCGCTCTTTATACGGCCGGAACGATTGCCTATCTCGCTTATAAGAACGGAGATAAGGTAGGTTCCATCTTCACCAAGGACGGACTTGTGCAGTTTAATCCCTTTAAGACGGGCCTTTTCAATATCGAGAAGATCCTGGCGGATTATGACAAGGACGGAACGGCCGGAAAGAACTCTGATATCCAGAAGTCTTTTGAGTTTATCTTAAATAACTTCAGGAGAAAGATGATCATCTTCGTCATTACCGACATGAAGGGTGCCCATAATGTTGATGAAGCTATCCTTAAGAAGCTCATCTGCAGACATGATATCCTTTTCATCAATATCGGTGATGCGGATGTTACGGGAAGAAAGGGAAAGACCTTCGATCTTGATACAGATCATTATGTTCCGGAATTTGTGACCAGGAGCAGGAGACTTGCTAAACTGGAGAAGGAACGTAAGGATAATATAAGGGAAGAAAACCAAAGGAAACTGGTCAGGTACGGTATCATGAGCAATGATATCGATGACAGGAGCCAGATCACAGAAAAACTCATAGAATTACTGGACAAACATAAAAATGCCAACATCCGTTAGTCTGCAGCATCCTTTCTCATACAGCCTTTTACTGACGATACTTCTTATCGCCGCTGTTCTGCTGCCTGCAGTTATCCTCATCATCATGAGGCTTAAGGGAGTTAAGCTTCCCGAGTTCAAGAAAAAGCAGAAGGTCAAGAAGGTCAAGTATGTTCCTAAGGATCCTGCATCCATAAAAGCCAGGTATCTCAGGATGATCGATGATATCCAGAACGACCGCGCATACGAGAGGATCGACAACAGGGAATCTTATTTAAGGCTCAGTACTACGGTCCGTAATTTCGTAAACGAACTTACGGGAAGCAATACCCAGAATCTCACCCTGAGCGAGATCGAGACCCTTCAGATGCCCAGCCTTTACGAACTTATAAAAGACTTCTACAGACCTGAGTTTGCATATGATTCCGGCACTGTAGATATGATGAAAGCCTTTGGCGACGCAAGGACGGTGATAAGAGAATGGAACTGACATATCCTTACATCATATATATAGGTATTGCCGTGACTGCCATTCTGTTCGTATTTACTATAAGAAGGATCAGGAAGTATAAGGGCGGAAAGAAAGCAGCCAATACGGATCTGGTAAAGGAGATCCCCCATTATAAGCTCCTTATGATCGAGTACGGCTTCCTTAAGGTGGTACTTGTGGTTTCCCTTATCGCCAGCATCCTGCTCTCAGTCTACCTGTCAGCAAAGCCCACTGAGGTAAGAACAGTTACCAGAGAGACCCACAACAGGGACATCTTTATCTGTCTTGATATTTCCACATCCCTGGATGAGGTAAGTATCGATCTTTGCGAAAAGCTCAAGGAATTCGTTTCGGGACTTAAGGGTGAGAGATTCGGAATATCCATCTTCAACTCCACATCCGTAACGACAGTTCCCCTTACAGATGACTACGACTATGTTCTTAAGATGATCGATAAACTGGAGAATTCCATCTCTGCCGGATACTATGGTTATTACTCTGATTCGGGAGATGAGGGGGATTACGGCTACAGATTTGCCGGAACCTGCGGAGGCAACAGGGGTAGTTCCATAATCGGAGACGGACTTGCCGCCTGCCTTTACAGTTTCCCTGATCTTGATGAGAACCCTGACAGATCACGACTTATCGTTTTCGTTACTGATAACGATCTTATGGGAGAGCCGACGATCACTGTTTCCGAGGCCTGCGATCTCTGTACATTCAGAGACGTCAAGGTCTTTGCACTGGCTCCCAGTTTTGTTGTAAACGAGGCTGAGTTTAAGAGTGCGGTACAGAGCACCGGCGGTGACTACTTTAACACAAGAAATTCCCATGCCATCGATGACATGCTGGAAGAAGTCAAGGAGACGGACGTGTCGGTCTCATATTCGACATATACGTCACAGGTGGATCTGCCTGAGGTGGCAGTGATAGCCCTGACTATCTGTTCCGTAGTCTATTTTGTAGCGGCAAGGAGGTTAAGATTATGAAGATAGATCCCATCCTCCCCATACCGTTAATGGCTGTAATATGCATCGTTCTTCTTGTTCTCAAGAGGAAAGGCGTATGGAATTACATAAGACAGATAATAATCGTTCTTCTGCTCTTTACCATCAACTTAAGGATCCTTGTCCCCACCGATAAGGTCAATGTCGTCAATACCAATATCGATGTCCTCTTTGTCATCGACAATACTATCAGTATGCTTGCAGAGGACTACAACGGTGACGACAGAAGGATCGACGGAGTTAAGGACGATGTGGAATACATAATGGATGAGTTCGAAGGCGCCCGTTATGGCGTTGCCACGTTTACGACAGAAGTAAACTACCTTGTTCCTTTCACCTACGAACGGGATATCGCAACCCAGGCTATAGATGCTCTTGACGGACAGGCCAAGAACACCGGTAACGGAACATCCCTCAATACCGGATATGATGCGATCAATCAGGTGCTTAAGCCTCTTTTCAAGGATAATGACGACGATGATGAGGATATTGAAATAGATGATGAACCCAGGATCATTGTGGTGTTCTTCATAAGTGACGGTGAGATCACAGACGGCAGTAAGCTCAAGTCTTTTGAGAAAGTTGCTGATTATATCGATACCGGTGCCGTACTGGGATACGGAACGAGAGCCGGCGGGAAGATGAAGGTAAGGGATATGGCCGCATGGGATGATACATCCTATCTGACATACTACGACAGCAGCTATAACAGCGTCACGGCCATCTCGAAGATAGATGAGGGCAACCTGGAAGATATAGCAGAGGATCTGGGGCTTCCCTACTACCACATGACAAAGCCTTCCTCTGCAAGGACTGTTGCAGCGGATGTTTTGGACAATATCGAGACAGGACAGTTCACCAAGACCCAGGAAGACAGAAAGGGATTTGCAGAGACCTACTGGATCTTTGCCATCGCTCTCGGCGTTTTCCTTGCCTATGATTTTGTAGTGCTCAGGCTCAAGATGGGGAGGGAAAGATGAAAAAGAGGCTTCTTATCGTTGTCTATATACTGGTGATAATCGTCTGCGCAAAGCAGGTGGTCAATTTCTTCTACAACGAATATGTTCTCGACCACTACAGAGACGGCGACTTTACTATAAACGAGAACCTGCTCCTCTCGGCCAACTGCCTTGAGCCATATATAGCCCACTATAACAACGGTAATATCTATTACAGGAACAATCTCTTTGATGAGGCTATCGAAGAGTACGAAGCTGCTCTTGAGTACCAGGATATCCCCCTTAAGAGGGAGTGCCTCATCAGGGTAAACCTTGCCCTCGCCATGATCCAGACTCTTGGCGACGACTACAAGGAACCCGAAAATGTAGACAGATCCCTTGAGATCTTATATGCAGCAAGAGATGTACTCCTGGAAGAGGGATGTGCTACAGAAGATGGCGACGGACACAGTAAGAAGGCTGAAAAGCTTAAAGAAGATATAGAGGACATGATCGAGGAGCTGGAAAATATCAAGGAAGAGAACGAACCTTCCGAAAGCAGTGACCAGAGCAGCGACTCATCCGACGGGTCTGATGGTTCTGACGGATCAGACGGTTCCAACGGTTCCGACGGCTCTCAGGGATCAGATCAGACAGGTCAGTCTGACCAGACCGGACAGGGAGATCCTTCACAGCAGACAGGAACATCACAGCAGACCGGCCAGACCCAGCAGACCGGAACATCGGATCAGACCGGAGAGACATCTGATGCTACAGGCGCCCAGCCCGGTGAGACCACATCGATATCTGATTTTGATGGTGACATCCAGCAGCAGATGCAGGAGATGATGGAGCAGGCCTACTACGACAGACAGTGGGAGCTTCAGGACTACGCTTCTTACTATAACTACAACTACGACTACGAGAATATCTGGTAAAAATGCAATTCGCGTAAACAGAAATGCATTTTGCGAAAAAATCCTCTCCTGGGGTAAAATATGGATACAATGAGCGAAGACAAATAAAACCGGAGGGGAAACTATGTCTTCAAGGATCAGGAAAACAACCAGCACACTTTTAGCCGTATCCATATTCTTATCGTATGGTGTAAATCTCTATGCTGATGACGAGAGCACGGATATCGAGGAAATCTCTGTTA
The DNA here is from genome assembly GCA_017612755.1 of Clostridiales bacterium. Taxonomy (GTDB): domain Bacteria; phylum Bacillota; class Clostridia; order Saccharofermentanales; family Saccharofermentanaceae; genus Saccharofermentans. The sequence continues at coordinate 709 of JAGAFH010000143.1, read as the reverse complement.
TCGAGACAGAGGATGTAACAGAGGAGAGCGGGGAGGATCTAATCCTCTGCGAGGAGCCGGAAGAAGAGACCGTCGAAGCAGAGCCGGAAACTCCCGAAGACCCTGTCAATATTGAGATCGCAGACAGCGGCGATGTGGTCATCGAAGATGAGGACGTTATCGATATCAGCCCTGCTGCCAATGAGATCGTTATCAATGTAGACTTCGTCAATGAGCTGGGAGAACCCTGGATGCTCTATTCCAATTCCCAGATCTCCGGTATGTATTTTATAAAGACGGGGCTCATAGATGATTTTTCCGTAAATGTTAAGGTCTATGATGTAAATGGTGTCCTTTTGCATGAAGGAGATGCCGATTACACCGATGCTGATTTTAACAGCGAGGGTCAGTTAGACCTTTTCAAAAGATTAAACAATGTAGGTTATGATTACCGTACCGATCCGGAGTATTTTAGCCGTGAGGGTGTAGTCAGGGCAGTCATAACAGTAACAGATTACGATGGCCAGATCGTGGCTGTAAAGCCTTCGGAGGAGTATCACTCCAGGATGCTGGTAGACGGAACGGAAGTTACGGATCCCATCACTCTTGATGTAGATCAGGGGGATTCTGTAAATGTGACCCTTTATCCTGCCAAGGGCCTTACAGGAAATTTCGGGTTTTATGATTATGCCGGACTTCTTGATGATGAGAGATATGTTCATAATTTCTC
>JAGAFH010000142.1 GCA_017612755.1 Clostridiales bacterium | reverse complement strand
CTGTTGATATTATTACTGTAATACTCAAGAGGCTTTGCTACGGATTCACCTACGGCTTTAAGGCCTGCAAAATGGATAACGGAGTCGAGCTTATTCTCTTTAAAGACCTTTTACAGTTCTTCCCTGTCGCAGCAGTCTGCCTTATAGAACTTAAAATCTTTACCGCAAATGGTATGGAGCCTGTTAAGAACTTCAGTCTTGCTGTTGGAAAGATTGTCCGCTATAACGACGTCAAAGCCGTTTTCGTTTAAGGCGATCACAGTGTGGGAACCGATAAAACCCATTCCGCCCGTAACAAGAACTGTAGGCATAGAAAGCCTCCTTTCGATAATTCAATTAAATATTCTATCAAAACAGAAAAAAAAGAAAAGGGTTATATTTCACGCAAGTTTTCACCAATTTAAAGACAAATATGTCAGGAATTAATATAAAATTAGAAAAGTAATTTAAAGGGTCGAAAGGACAAGACTGTTATATATGGAAAAGTTTATCTATATCGCGGACGATGACGATAATATCAGAAACCTCATCAAGTCATTCCTGGAAAGAGAAGGATATATATGCTACGGTTTCCCCACAGGCGATGATCTTCTCAAGAAGTTCATAACAGAGCCCTGTGATCTCATCATCCTTGACGTTATGATGCCCGGTCATGACGGTTTCTTTATCCTTTCAGAGCTCCGGAAGATCTCCAATGTTCCCATCATCATGCTGACCGCAAGGGATTCTGATGCAGATTATATCGAAGGATTAAATCTTGGTTCCGACGATTATTTCACAAAGCCTTTCTCCCCTATCAAGCTGGTAACCAAAGTAAGATCTGTATTCAAGCGTCAGGAGAGTCTGTCCGGCGTTTCTTCCGAAGTCGAGAACAGTAACGAGCTTTCTTTTGAAGATATAACCATAAACAAAAAGACGAAGTCCGCCACTATCAAGGACAGCGATCTTCCCCTTACACCTAACGAGTTTGCCCTTCTTTCCTACCTTATCGTCAACAAAGACAGAGCAGTTCCCAGAGCTGAGCTTCTCGATAAGATCTGGGGCTACGAGACAGAGATAGAGACCAGGGTTGCAGATGATACGGTAAAGAGGCTCCGTAAGAAACTGGGCGATTCTGATGCAAAGATCACTACAGTCTGGGGCTACGGATTCAGACTTGTCAGCAAAGAGGAGTCAGACCAGTAAATGGCGCCGGAAAGTAAAAACCTGCCCCGTTTCAGGGTCCCTATTGCCCTTCATATATATTCTTCCCTTATTCTGATAACGCTTCTTACAGTATTTGTTATCGGTGTCTACAGTAATATGATCATCCAGTCACTTATCGCAACAGAGTGCGATGACCGTATCAAGAGTGCCGTTAACTCATGTCAGACTTTTGCCGAAGCCTTCAGGACTTCTATCGACCCCGAGAGCGGAAATGCGGAAGATATCAAAAAGACCCTTCTTAACGCTATCGTATCTTCAACGGATCTTTCAAACGATGCTTCCATAATCCTTTTCACCGGTGACGGTTATGTGGAATCAAAGAGCGGCAGCAACACTATCCTCTGGCCTACCGCTTCCTATTCTGTTTCCGCAGCCACCAGAAGCCAGGACGTGCTGAGCCAGATCTGCGAAGCAGACGGTATCAACACCGACGGAACCACACGTGTCTGCGCCGTAAACAACGATATGATCTATTACAGGTTCGTAAGCGTGGAGTATTATGAATCCGAAGAAGAGACCGAAAACCACTCCTATGAGCCCTATTACCTTCTTATATATGTAAATTCAAGTGCTTATTATTCTTTTTCAAGTGCCATGAACGTGGCCCTCATAAGATCTATCCTTCTATCTATCCTGGCATCAGCCATCATAAGCTTTATCGTGGCCTTCCCTCTTTATTTCACCACCAGGAAACTGGCCAGATTTGCAGGCCGGGTCGGTAAAGGAGACTTTACGCCCCTTTCCGGTCACTTAGTAAGCCGTGAGCTATCCGATCTGGGTGACGTTATGAACAGGATGGCAGAAAAACTGGAAGATACCGACCGGGAACAGAAGACCTTCTTCCAGAATGCTTCCCACGAACTGAGAACGCCACTTATGTCCATCCAGGGATATGCTGAAGGTATAAAGTACGGTGTATTTGATGAAGATAAGAGCGGTGAGGCCGTAGATGTTATCATCGATGAGACCACAAGGCTTTCTTCCCTTGTTGAAAATCTTCTGTCCATCTCAAAGATGGATATGTCAAAGAGCGGTAACTACGAAGTCAAGAAAGAACCTCTGAACGCCGGTGAACTTTCCGAACTTCTTATCGATAAGGTCAGGGGCGGATTCCTTCACGACGGGAAATCCCTCAAAAATGATATCAAAGCCGGCAACTCCTACATTATGGGAAATGAGAGCGATCTTATAAGGATGCTGGAAAACGTATTCTCCAACTGTCTGAGGTACGCTTCAAAAGAAGTCGTATTCATATGCAGGGAAGAATCAGGAAAAGTCATTTTTGATATATCAGATGACGGTCCCGGTATCAGTGAAGACGTTATGAACAAGCTCTTCTCCAGATTTGCTACAGGCAACGAAGGAAAGCACGGTATCGGTCTGGCCCTTGTTAAGTCCATTGCCGAAGAACATAATGGCCAGGTTACTGCAGAGAACAAACCTGAAGGCGGCGCAAGGTTCGTTATAAAGATCCCGGTCATCAGGAATAAAGAGCAGTTAACAAAGAAGAACAAAGATAATAACAAATAAAAAAGGCGGACCGCAGATGTCCGCCTTTTGTTCCGGTGAATCCAACTCATATCAAATAAAGTTCAATTTAACTAAGGTAATGTAATTGTTGATTATTTGGCGACATCTGTCGCTCTTGTCTCTCTTATGATACTGACCTTGATCTGACCGGGATAATCAAGCTCATCCTCGATCTTCTTACAGATCTGTCTGGCCTTAAGAATCATATCGTCATCGTTGACTTTCTCGGGAGAGACTATTACACGGATCTCACGACCCGCCTGAATGGCATAACTCTTTTCAACACCCTCAAAACTCGTTGCGATCTCCTCGAGCTTCTGGATCCTCTTGATATATGTTTCAAGATTCTCTCTTCTTGCTCCGGGCCTTGCGGCTGAGATAGCATCTGCTGCAGCAATAAGTACTGCAACCGGGGTCTGTGCCTCAACATCTCCGTGATGCGCTTCAATAGCATTGATAACATCAGGAGATTCGTGATACTTTCTGGCAATATCTGCGCCAAGCTCGATATGTGTACCTTCCTGTTCGAAGTCGACGGCCTTTCCTATATCATGAAGAAGACCTGCTCTCTTCGCGAAAGTCACATCAAGTCCGAGCTCACCGGCCATCATACCGGCAATATGGCAGACCTCGATGGAGTGCTGGAGGACATTCTGTCCGAAACTCGTACGGTATTTAAGCTTACCTAAGAGTTTGATGATTTCCGGATGGAGATTCATAACGCCGGTCTCATAAGCGGCTCTTTCTCCCTCCTGCTTAATTGTTTGATTGATTTCCTTCCTTGCCTTGTTGGCCATCTCCTCGATCCTTGCGGGATGGATCCTGCCGTCTACTACGAGTTTTTCGATAGTAAGTCTTGCGATCTCCCTTCTGATGGGATCGAATGATGAGAGTATAACTGCTTCGGGTGTGTCGTCGATAATAAGATCGACACCGGTGATCGTCTCTATGGCACGGATATTACGTCCCTCACGTCCGATGATCCTACCCTTCATCTCATCACTTGGAAGGTTAACAACCGACACGGTTGCTTCGGAGACATAGTCGGATGCATATCTCTGGATAGATGTTACGATGATATCCTTTGCTATCCTGTCTGCATCCTGCTTTGTTTTTTCTTCCATCTGCTTGAGCATTGTAGCCATATCGTGGCTGTATTCTCTCTCAGCTGCCTCAAGGACAAGAGCCCTGGCATCTGAAATGGAAAGTCCTGAGATCCTTTCGAGTTCCAAAGACTTCTTAGACTCCAGTTCATTAAGTCTCTCCTGGGTCTTAGCTGCCTCTGCGAGCTTCTGGTCAAGCTCACTCCTCTTTGCCTCTGCGTTAGCAAGAAGTCTCTCAATGTTATCTTCCTTCTGCTCAAGCTTGTTTCTCTCTCTTGCAAGTTCCTGTCTCTTCTCCCTGACATCGTGCTCTAATTCAACACGTGCCTTGGAGATTTCCTCTTTTGCCTGTAAGAGAAGTTCTCTTTTGCGGTTTTCGACATCCTTCTGGGCATCGGCGATTTTCTTGATATTATCTTCTTCCGCCTTCTTGGAATCTTCCTGTAACTGTTTTTGCTGAGCGGAAAGTCCGCGTTTATAGTAAATAGCTACACCTATTGCCAGAAGAATACCGACACCGAAACCAATCGCTAAGCCAATTAGCCAATGCATGTTGGTACTCACCTCCAATATTTAGTTGTCAAAGTTCAATTAAATAAGCTATTATAAGCCAATATCCATTGTAAAAATAAACTTAAAATATGTCAAGGAGCGCCATTTTGGATTTCAGATATGTAGTAAAAGAGCAATATGACGGTAAGACTTTAAGGGAGATCATGACAAATGAGCTCTCTATGAGCAATACCATGATAAAGCGCGTAAAGCTCTACGGGATACTGGAAGTAAACGGCATACACAGGCGGGTAATCGATACCGTCAGGACCGGAGATCAGGTCTTTGCCTCCTATAACGATGACAGCGGGGATCTTAAAAATGATCCTGAAATACCCATAATCTACGAAGACAGATACCTGGCTGTAGTAAGAAAGCCTGCCGGGACAGTCACCCATCCATCCCATAACCACCTGGACGATTCTCTTATCACCAGGCTGTCAGATAAGACCCTCCACCCTGTCATGAGACTGGACCGTGAGACCTCAGGCCTTCTTGTTATCGCGAAGAACGGCTTTATCCATAATGCCATGACAGATTCAGATATAACCAAAAAATATGTGGCGGCCGTCTACGGAGCCTTTGACCCCAAAGAAGGGATCATCGAAAAGAACATGAAACGCAGGGAAAACTCGGTAATGATAAGAGATACGGTACCTGAGGATGATCCTGACGGCAAAAAGGCAGTTACGCTTTATAAGACCATCGTTTATGACGAAAAGGAAGATATCTCCCTGGTGGGATATAAGCTCATCACCGGAAGATGCCATCAGATAAGGGTCCATTCCTTAAGCGAGGGCCACCCTCTGGTAGGAGACGGCCTCTATGGTCCCAACTCAGAAGATAATCCTTCTGACAGATTTCCCCGGAGCATCGGTCTGGACAAAAAGATCGGAAGACAGGCCTTACACGCCTACTATCTTCAGTTCACACATCCTGTCACAAAAGAGATAATGACATTTAAAGATAAGATCCCGGATGATATCAGAAACCTTTTCTCAGATACTGCTTCTGATGTTATCGATGAGTTTTTCAGCCAGATCTGAGGAGCCGTCGAGTTCTGCACCTGACATAAGCCTTGAGATCTCGGAGATTTTTTCTTTATCATCAAGAGCAGTAATGGTGGTACTGGTCCTTCCCTCTGAAGCGGATTTGCTTATAAGAAAGTTATGATCTGCCGCTGCGGCCAGCTGGGATGTATGTGTAACGCATAATACCTGATGGTGCTTTGAGATGGAAAGGAGCTTTCTTGCAATAAGAAAAGCTGCATTTCCTGAAACGCCCGTGTCTATCTCATCAAATATCAGAGTCGGGATCATATCAGCTTCAGAAAGGATATTCTTAACTGCCAGCATGATCCTGGAGGCTTCTCCTCCGGAGGCGGTCTTTGAAAGATCTCTGGCCTCTTCCCCTACATTTGCAGAGAACATGAATGTAATGTCATCAGTACCTTTTGATGAGAAATAACGTTCCTTGGGCCTTTCATCGAACCTGACCTCAAAGGAGGCGTCATCCAGCATTAGGTCTTTAAACTCCGATGAGATCTCCTTACAGAGAAGGTCTGCCTTAGCCTTACGTATATGGGAAAGCTTTGTGGCAGCCTCAAGGACAAGTGATTCCTTTAAAGCTCTCTCCTTCTTAAGTTCGGATATCTTCTTATTTATATCTTTAAGCGAATCAAGCTCTTCCACGGAATCCTCATAAAACTTAAGTACATCTGCCGTAGAAGGGCCGTATTTTGCCTGAAGTTCATATATAAGACCCAGTCTTTTGTCGATCCTTGATGATTCTTCGGGATCAAAGGGATTCTTTTCCGCCAGATCCCTTATCTCTTCACAGGCTGACTGGATTTCAAGATATAAAGATTCAAGTCTTGAAGAAAGATCTTTATAAGAAGGATCAACATTTGATAAAGAAGATATATCCTTAGATGCCCTCCCAAGCCTGTCCACAACGCTCATATCCTCATCGCCGTTAAGAAGGCTGTCTGCCTCCGTAAGGCCGTTTATGGACTTTTCCAGATCCGATAAGACTTTCTTTCTTTCCTTTAATGTTTCCTCTTCTCCTTCCTTAAGGGAAGCGTCAGAGATCTCCTTTACTGCAAACTCAAGATATTCCTTCCTCTTGCCTGAAGACACGCCGGAGGCCTGAAGGTTTCTTATCTTAAGGACAGATTCTTTATATTCATTAAGTTTTCGGGAATAATCATCAAAGCAATTCCGTACTTCCTCACCGCCGAAACTGTCCAGAAGGTCCACATGAACGCTCTGGTCAAAGATCTTCTGGGTATCATGCTGGCCGTGGATGTCCACAAGGCAGGAAGCGATACTTCGGAGGACAGCAAGGACTACAGTCCGTCCGTTTACCCGGGCAATACTCTTTCCGTCCTTTGAAACAGTCCTGGATATTATGAGAAGACCATCTTCCGAAGTGATACCGCTGTCGGAAAGTATCTTTGAAAGCTCTTCATCATTATCTGAAGATATATCAAAGACAGCCTCCACAAATGTACTGCCGGCACCTGTCCTAATGATATTGCGGGATGATTTTGATCCAAGGATAAGTCCTATGGCATCGATAAGAAGGGATTTACCTGCGCCGGTCTCACCTGATATGACATTTAAGCCCTCACGGGGTTCAAAGACCGCGTGGGAGATAACAGCCAGATCAGAAATCTCAAGTCTTATGAGCATGATCAGACATCCGATGAGGATCCGGGATTCATCATGTCGACTATGGTAGAAACGAGAGCTTCCGCCTCTTCGATACCGGGAGCCGCTACAAATACTGTATCATCACCGGCAATAGAACCTACTACAGAGGAAAGATGCATGGAATCAAGAGCGGAAGCTGCCGCCTGGGCCATACCGGGCAAAGTCTTGATAACTACCATGTTCATTGCGCTCTTACAGGAGATAAGGCAGTTGGAGAAAACAGCCAGGAGTCTTCCGGGAGCAACGTCACCTGTCCTTTCAAGAACGGCATATTTTGTATTTCTGTTAGGCATGGTCACCTTTATGATCCCGAGTTCCTTGATATCCCTGGAACATGTGGCCTGGGTAACGTTAAATCCCTTTGAATTAACAAGAGCAGTAAGTTCATCCTGTGTGGATATATCATGCTCCTTGATAAGCCTTAATATAAGTTCCTGTCTGTCATTCTTGTCCGTTCTCATAGAAGCTTCCTCTTGCGACTATCTTTTTTCTAACATTCTGGAAGAACCCGGATGTATTGAGCTTAACGGTCTTTACCGTATTCTCGTTTCTTCTGATCTTGAGCACGTCATACTGCTTTAAAGGTCCCATCTCACGTCCGTCGGGGCATACGATAGGCGATGATTCAAAATCAAGAAGATGGATCTCCACTTCATTTTCAGGTCCCAGCACATAGCTCATATTCTGAAGTGTATGGGAACAGATGGGAGATATGAGCATAACATCCATATTGGGCATGATCAAGGGTCCCCCTGCAGCAAGCGTATATGCAGTAGATCCGGTAGGAGTAGCTACCACGATACCGTCACCGTAGAACTTCTCTACCCTCTCACCGTTTATATAAAGGCTGAGCTTTAAGATATGGGGCTTTGATCCGCGGAGTACCGATACGTCGTTCAGGCAGATATCCGTAGCCTTGAGCCTTCCGTCCTTATCATAGAGCTCGCATGTAAGCTGAAATCTCTCCATGATCTCATATTCGCCGTTTAAGACCATATCGATCTTCTCATCAACGGGAAATTCCGTGATCTCCGCAAGGAAACCGATGGAACCCTTATTTATACCGATAAAAGGAATATCCAGATCCCTGTATTCGGAGATGACCGAAAGGAAAGTACCGTCACCGCCGATGGAGATGATCATGTCGCAGCCTTCGAAGGATCCGAACTCTACCCCTTCCACATCCTTTATGACCGTACCGGAAAAGCTCTCGGGGAAAACAACGGAACATCCCTTGTCCATCAGCATCCTCGATACTGACATAGCGGACTCATAACCGATATCACGGCTGTTATTAGAATAGATACCGAATCTCATGAAGCGACCTCCAAATAAAACTGTCAAATATAATTATAACACTGATCTTATCCTTGAAACGATAGAATCGGCATCAAGTTTACTGTCAACAAGCTGTTCCTTATATGTTCCGGCCCTGATCATCTGGTCTTCAACTCCGAAAGGAATGATCTTAAGGTCCCTTCCCTTAAGCTGTTCCATGAGATTCTCACCGAAACCGCCGCTTAAGATGGCCTCCTCAACAGTAAATACATATCTGACATTCTTTGTAAGTTCATAGATCTCTTCAGAGGGCATAGGCTTTACTGCAGTAATATTAATGTGCTTGCCTTTAAAACCAAGTTCAGACAGCTTCAAGACTGCATCCTGGCACTGTTCTGCGATGAAACCTGTAGAGAGAATGGCAAATTCATCACCAAGGTCAGACTGGACATGAGGCTTAAAGAGATCTTCCGCTTCCGTATAAAGAGGACCTTCCTCCTCGAAAACAGAACTGCCCCTGGGATATCTGATGGCTACAGGGCCTTCACACTTGTTGATGGCATAGTCCATACATTTCTTAAGGTCCGAATAATCCCTGGGAGAAAGGACGGTCATTCCGGGCATGGAATTAAGATAGGATATATCATGAAGACCGTTATGGGTATGACCGTCATTACCCACAAATCCCGATCTGTCTATGGCAAAGACCACATGAAGGTTCATAAAGCATACGTCGTGGATGATCTGGTCATATGCTCTCTGAAGGAATGATGAATAGATAGCCACAACGGGAATAAAGCCTGAAACTGCCAGACCTCCGGCCATAGTAACTGCATGCTCCTCAGCGATGCCGCAGTCAAAGAACCTTTCGGGGAACTTAAAGGCGAACTTATCCATTCCCGTACCCTGGGCCATGGCGGCACTTATACCCAGCACCTTCTTATTTTTCGTTGCCAGTTCAGTAAGGGCCCCGGCAAATGCAGTGGTATATGAAAGCTTTCCGCTGCTGACTACGCCCTTGGATATATCAAAAGGACCTACGCCGTGATAGCTGGAAGGCTCTTCCTCCGCAAACTTATATCCTTTTCCCTTCTTGGTACAGATATGAAGGAGTACCGGGCCTTTTATATCTTTCACCGCATCCAGGTGCTTTATAAGGCCCTTAAGGTCATGGCCGTCACGGGGGCCGTAATACACAAGACCTAAGTCCTCGAACATGGATGTCTGCTGCTTATTGACTGCAAACCTGAAGAAGTTCTTAACAGAAAGCATCATCTTCATGATGGGCTTTCCTATTACAGGAAGATTCCTGGTAAGGAAATTCTCAGTGTTTCTCTTGGCAGAAAGATATCCGCTGCTTATACGCAGGTTCTTAAGGTACTTGGACATACCTCCTACGTTCTTATCGATACTCATCTCATTGTCATTTAAGATGACCAGCATCTTCTTTCTGGAATGGCCCAGATCGTTTAATGCTTCATAGGACAGACCTCCGGTCATGGCGCCGTCACCAATGATGGCGACCACATAATTGTCCTCCCCCTTAAGATCCCTGGCCCTGGCCATACCGAGAGCTGCCGAGATGGAAGTACTGGAATGACCCGTATCAAAGGCATCATAAGGGCTCTCGGAGATCCTGGGAAAGCCTGAGACCCCGCCCTTCTGCCTTAATGTATCAAAGCGGTCGAACCTGCCGGTCATGAGCTTATATGAATAAGCCTGATGTCCTACGTCAAATACTATCTTATCCTTCGTATAGTCAAATACAGAAAGAAGGGCTACTGTCAGTTCAACAGCACCCAGGTTCGATCCCAGATGTCCTCCGTTTGTGGAAACAGTATGGATTATCTTATCTCTAAGTTCCGAACACAGAAGTTCCTTGTCTTCCAAAGACAGGGACTTTATATATTCCGGGCTCATATCATTTTTAAGTATCTTATATTCCAAATCAGAAAGTCCTTTCCGCCATAAACCTTGTAAGGGCGGCAAAGCCCTCTGTATCATAACCTTTTTCCTTAAGATAAGAGATCTTATCATATGCGCCGGAGATCTCTTCATCAAGTCTTTCCTTAGCTCCTTCAAGTCCCAGCATAGTAACGAAGGTCTGCTTATTGTCCCTTTCATCCTTGCCTGTGGATTTACCCAGCTCCTCCTCGTTTGAAAGAACGTCCAGGATATCATCCTTGATCTGGAAGGCAAGGCCTATATGAAGGGAAATCTGCTTCATGGTCTCAAAGATATCATCCGGGCATCCGGCAACGATACACGGAGTACAGATAGCAGCTTCCAGAAGGGCCCCCGTCTTTTTTCTCTGAAGCTCATAAAGCCTTTCCAAAGAGATCTTCTTATCCTCGGAATCTATATCTATGCTCTGGCCGCCGATCATTCCATTGATACCTGCAAGACCTGCGATATAAGCGCCTGCTTTATGGTCTTTTGCGCTGAACAGAAGTTCATATGCCCTGTTGAGGAGATTATCCCCCGCGAGAACGGCAATACCTTCACTGAACTTTTTGTGACAGGTAGGCATTCCCCTTCTAAGATCGTCATTATCCATGGAAGGAAGATCATCATGTATAAGTGAATAGGTGTGGATCATCTCAAGAGCCACTGCATAGATCTTTATCTCATCGGGATCCATGCCCAGCATCCTGGCAGACTGGTACATAAAACAGGGCCTGATCCTCTTACCGCCTGCAAGAAGGCTGTAAAGAGAGGCTCTTACCGTTATGTCATCAGAAAGTTCATCAGGAAATACCTTCTGAAGATCCGGCTCTATCCAGGAGCACACCTCTGCGATCATGTCTTTAGTATCTGTCATAAAGCAATCTCAAAGGCTCTTTTCGAAACTGGAAAGCACGCCGTTTATATAGGATGAGGAATCATCCGTACCGTAGCGTTTACTGAGCCTGACGGCCTCATTTATGGAAACGCTTACGGGAATATCGTCAAAGTTCAATATCTCAAAGCAGGCAGTCTCCAGGATAGCCTTGTCCAGCTTGGGGATCCTGTTGATGGTCCACTTCTTAAGGAACCCGGAGATCTTCTCATCCAGCTCTTCCCTTGATGCGATGACTCCCCTTACGGTCTTGTCAAAGTAATCAAGATCTTCCTCAACATGAGGATTCTCCTTAAGGAAAAGCTTGATCTGGGTATCGATGTCCTCAGACCTGAAATCAAACTGATAGATAAAGAATACTGCCGATTCCCTTGTTTCTATTCTGCTCATCTGAACCTCCCTGGCGGAAGGATCCTGTCGAGGAATTTCTTAAAGCGGCTCATATCACTAAAAAGGAATGCGCCCACGAAGAATCCGACAACCGTGAATAATATGATAAATAGTGTTTTAAAAAAGCCGAAAACACAAAAGAGGATACCTGCCACAAAGAAAGCTGCGGCGCAGAGTATTCCGGCATGGGTATTTTCGAGTTTCTCGAATATCTTGGATAACAGTCTTTCCATGGATTATCTGCCTTCTACCCTGGCTACGATAGCCTCTACCTTGCTTACTTTTACAAATACGGACTCAACGATGATGCCCGTATATCTCTCGATGTCCTTCTTGACCTTATCCTGCACCTTGGACATGGAAGCAGGGATCTCCACATTGGAATAAAGGACAGCGCTGATATTGACCTTTATGGCTCCGTTCTTGGCAGATGTAACCCTGGCCTTGGCGCTCTTGATGCCTGCCTGGGCAGACTTGGCTGAGTTTAAGGCGATACTCTCGATAGCATCTGCACCGATATCTACGGAACCGATATCTGTCTTTCTGAGTTTGGTCCTGTAGAGCCTTCCGGTCATGATTATATTTGAAATGGCGAATACGGCGCTTATAAGGAGCACCATAAGGATCGCAACATAGCCGTACTTTGTAGCTGGATTGGTAACAAGGGATGCAAGAGGAGAAAGGATGTCGGCAAAGATACCGTCATCGATAAATGCATAGAGAAGGATAATAGATAATACAGCGATAAATACTGAGTATATGAACATCAATACCCTCATAAACTTACTCATCTTCTTCACCTCCGTCTGTTTCTTCTTCCTCTTCCGGTTCCTTTACGCCGCAGACATATACGTCTACCGATTCAACGTTAAGTCCGGTGAAAGTCTCAACATCTTCCTTGACCCGTTCCTGGATATTCCAAGCCACCTCAGGGATTATCTTTCCAAAAAAAACGACAGGATATACCGTTATGGAAGCGATGTCGTTCCTGGTCTGTCCGAAAACTACCCTGACACCCTTGCCTTCGTGGACTACTCCTGCCTTCTCTTTAAGCGCAACCGCGAAGGACGGCACAAGTTCAGCCACACCGTCGATCTGCATTGCAGCTTCGGCGGCATACTGGGCAACAAAGCCCTGTGTCATCGATCGATCGCCTTTTATCGATTCGGAAACGCTATTCTCATTCATAAGGTACGCTCAAATAAAAAGGATATCCCGGCAGATATCTGCCGGGTATCCGTAAGATTTGAAATTATGCTCTTTCGAGATATTCTCCTGTTCTTGTATCAACACGGATCTTCTCGTTCTGGTTAACGAAGAGAGGAACCTTAACAACAGCGCCTGTCTCAAGTGTTGCATACTTGGAAGCGTTGTTAGCCGTATCGCCCTT